>DOJM01000300.1:4428-11948 GCA_003529225.1 Paenibacillus sp. | reverse complement strand
CGTTGGCTGCAGTAGATATTGCACTTTGGGATATTATGGCGAAGGTTTCCAATAAACCGTTGTGGCAGTATCTTGGAGGACATAAATCCAAACAAATAAAAGCTTATAATACAAACGGCGGCTGGTTGAACTGGTCCAAAGAACGTTTGATTAAGGACGTTACTGAAATTGTAGAGCAGGGCTTCACTGGAGTCAAAATTAAAGTGGGTAAAGCAGATTCACATGAGGACTATTATCGTTGCAAAGCTGTTCGTAAGGCGATAGGAGATCAAACCCTCTTCATGATCGATGTGAACCAACAGTGGAATATCAATACAGCGATGACATGGGGGAAGAAGTTAGAGGAGTTTGATTTGTTCTGGTTAGAAGAACCCTTAAATCCAGATGACATCATGGGACATAAGAAGCTGGCCGATGCATTAAATGTACCTATTGCGTTAGGTGAACATGTCTATACGAAATATGCATTCCGGGATTATATCCATCAAGGGGCACTCGAATATTGCCAAGTAGATGTAACACGTGTTGGTGGGATTACGGAATGGCAACAGGTTGCAGGTTTAGCCGCTTCATACGATATTCCGATTTGTCCGCATGTTGGTGATATGGGGCAAATTCATCAGCATTTGGTTGCAGCAACACGAGGTGCGATCATGCTGGAATACATTCCTTGGATACGCCATATTTTTGTGGAGCCGGCTACTGTAGTTAATGGGCACTACATACTACCTCAAATGCCGGGTGCATCAACGGAGATTATACCAGCGCTGTTTGAGCAGTATCGCGTGAGATAATGAAGTGATGGAAGCTTTGATTGTTGCCTTTTAAATAAAGCTTTAAGCCTGCGCTCATAAGTGCTTGACAGCTATACAGTCTTTCCAGTCCAACAATTCGGAACATATGAACAACAAACCCCGCTTTATGCATAAGCGGGGTTTGTTGTTTTTAGCATTTGAGTCAAGAAGAAGACTTACTACGTGTTGGGGAGCTGAGATGATCAATCTGCTCGTCTAGAACGGTGCTGGCTTTGCCTAAAAATTGTGAAATGAGGGCAAGTTCTTCATCAGTATAGGAAGCAGCCAATTTAACCATAGCGGTATGAAGCGGCAGGTAGGTGTCAATAATATCTTCTTTGTTTTCATACAAGGGGACAATGATTACTTTACGGCGATCATTAGGGTCATTTTGTCTGCGAACGTATCCGTTTTTTTCGAGACGATCTATTAATGCAGTAACGCTACCTGTGGCAAGTCCAGTTAGTTTGGACAGCTCTCCAGCGGTAATAGGGCCTTTTTCACGCAGAATATCTACAGATAAAAAGTCATTATTGTATAACCCAAGAGAGGCGGCTACGTTTTGCTGGTATACCACCGTTCGGGTTCCCAGACCACGCATGAGTAAGGTGAATTGTTCTTGCTCTGGTGTAGGTTGAGCTTGTTCATGGCTTGACAAAGGATAACGCCCCTTTTAAAATCCTTATATCTCGTCAATCAAGATATTTGATTATGGAGTTGTTTTAAAATATGTTATTTTACAAATACATTCTATCGAAATCAGCATACTTTTGCAAAAAGAGTAGTAAATCTGTAGCATTGGGTTAAGCGCGACTATCTGGATCATAAGGATGATATGAAGCAAAGAATCTAATGAAACCCACCCATTAAATAAAGAGGGCGGTTATTGAGAACATGGACGAGAAAAGGTTAATTATCTTTTTTGACAGCGGAGACACCATTGTTGATGAATCAACTGAAATTAGGGATGAAGAAGGAATTGTATTGAGTGCGGACCTGATTCCAGGAGCAGATGTTACGATTCAGACCCTGCATGAGAGAGGATACACGCTTGCTCTGGTTGCAGATGGCGATGCGCAATCCTTCAAAAATGTATTTAAGCAGCATGGACTAAACGATTATTTCAGCGCCATGATTATTTCCGAGAATATCAAAGCAGTCAAGCCAAGCCCGCGCATGTTCAAGGCAGCTATTGGTGATTTGTCTGAAGCGGATTTCTCCCGTACCGTTATGATTGGCAACAATCTTAGCCGTGACATGAAAGGGGCCAATGCGCTAGGCATCACCAGCATTTTTCAGAGCTGGACGCCCCGTTATCCCTATGAGCCGGCAGATGAGTCTGAACGTCCGACGTATACAGTTAGTGAGCCGCTGCAATTGCTAGAGTTGATTGAGAGGCTGAACGCTGAGCTCAAGTAAGCTGGAAGTCGTTCATTATGCTATTTTTCCATATTTAAATACAAAAAGAGAAACCCAAGGTCATGAGAATGACTGGGTTTCTCACCTTTCTTAATCAATCCAAGAGTTGCGAAGCAATCGTATGATCTAGCAGCCTAATAATCTAGAAGCCGTCCATGATCATGCCATTGACCGTACATTTTATTTTCTTTAGTATTTGTTATAAATTTATCTAATTTACGCTTAAATAATTCTGGTTGATGTTTATTACTTTGGATCGTGTCGATCCTGACTCTTTTATAAAGGGCTGGAAAGACTAAGAAGTTCTCATATATCTGCTGTTCCTCTTGTAGCCTTTGTTCTATAACCCTATCGACTTTAAAAGAAGCGAGATTCATATCAGAAAGTACCTGTTTTCCTTCAGCACTCATTAACCCCAGCTTTTCGAGGCGGCGGACACGTTCTTTATTCAATTCAGTCCAGGAGCNNATCGATCCATCCAAAGCACAAACATTACTCAACCACATCCAAATATAGCAATGTTTCTGGGTTTGGCGTCATACTTACGAGAACCCAACAAGATTTTTCAGTCTTACAATTTTCCTGAAGCCAAGCTCTTAAATGTTCTCTCGATTTCACTGTAATTAGATTTTCAATCTGCATAAATTAAATAGCTTCCGCAGGCACCTGATACCAAAAAAAGGAATAGTCATTCATGGTGGAAGCATGTCCTAACTGACGTAACGCCGCTGCCGAAACTTAGCAAAATTGACCATAGCCAGCGGGCTTCTAATGGTTCATACACAGGAATTCGCATCGTCATGCTCTCATCGGTATGAAATTCCTTATCCACCTGGTGAAATTGATCCAGCGCTTCTGCCAAAGCCTCAGGTCCCACCCGGATTAGGACTTCCTCAACCTGATCGGACCTGTTTGAACAACCGGCCTCTATGGGTACCTCATGTTGGGAATGAAAGGTATCCTGTGTCAGAAGCAAATTCATCATCCGGGATAGCCGGAACTCACGATAATCCTGTCGTTCACGGCAATAACCATAGATGTACCAGTTGCTATATTTAAAATGAAGCTTTACTGGTTCCATATCACGGGTTGTGCGTTCGTTTTTTACATTGATGTAATCAAAACGGACGATATTTCGTTCCGTAATAGCCGTACGTAAAAGTGAAAGTGCATCGGGATCCATACGACGGGTTTCAAAATCCACCGCTAGACCAGAAGTCTGTTGTTCTGTTCCAATCGTTTGCAGCCGTTCAATGGTTCCTTGCGCTTGCTCGTCTTCAAACACGGAAGAGAGACTGTTCAGCACGGTAATCAAAGAAGTGACATCATAAGAACGGAGAAGGCTTTTATCCATTTTATATCCGTCCAAGATGCCATATCCGCCTTTAGTTCCCTGATACGATACGACCGGGATGCCTGCGGCACAAATGACATCGATATCCCTATAGATAGTTCTCTGGGAAACCTGAAACTCTTCAGCCAGCTTGGAGGCAGATAAAACTTCGTGGTTCAACAGCTTGTAGATCATAGAAATCAAACGTTCCAATTTCATTTGTGTATTCCCACCCATTAGTCCATTTCGTGTTACTGCATGATTATAGCATAAATTTTTCAAGCTAATTTTGGGGAGGATTTTGGTGGTGTTGCACAGGAAAGTACTAATTGTACCTCACAGAGGGAAAAAAGGATTGACAAAATATGGATTGTGGGTTATCTTGTGAATATAAAATAAAATTATTCATAAAACCACAAAAAAGCGAGTTGAATTATATGCCTAAGAAATTCTCGGAACAAGAAAAAGAGTGGATACAACATAAATTATTAACAGAAGGGCGCCGCTGTTTTGAATTACATGGCATTAAAAAAACTAGTGTTGAAGAATTAACAAAAGCTGCCGGGATTGCGCAAGGTTCGTTTTACATGTTCTTTGGATCGAAAGAGGAATTGTTCTATCAAATACTGCTTGAAGAGGAGCAACGAATTCGTAGTACAATGTTCGATTCATTTAGTGTTGGCGTACCTGTAACCAAAGGAGAGATTAGATTATTTTTACTGAAATCTTTCCGCATGATGGAAGAAAGTCCGATCGTACGCCAAATGTTCGTAAGAAGCGAAATGGAGCAGTTATTAAGAAAGTTACCTAATGAGTTGTTGGAACAAAATTTTACAGAGGATAAAGACTTTTTTATTCCTTTCATTAAGTCTTGGCAAGCCGAAGGTATCATGGCTGGGATTGACCCGGAATTAATCGTGAGCATGATTCGCTCTGTAGTCCTTCTGTCTTTGCATAAGGAAGAGATTGGTGATGAACGATATCAGGCAACTATAGAGCTTTTGATTGGGGTTCTGGCTGAGGGGATGACTTCTTTGAAAGATAATAAGACTGNNGGGAGAATGAAATGATTGAAGTGAAGGAGCTTCATTTTACCTACCCAAAAATAAAAGAGCCAACCCTTAGTGGACTTAACTTTTCCATACCTCAAGGAGAAGTGTTTGGTTTTCTCGGTCCTTCGGGAGCGGGTAAAAGCACAACACAAAAAATACTAATTGGAGTCTTAAAAAATTATCTCGGCAGCGTTAACGTAATGGGCAAAGAAATAAGAAACACCGGACCGGAGTATTTTGAGCGAATAGGGGTAGCTTTTGAGTTTCCAAATTTCTATTCGAAGTTTACTGCGCTGGAAAATTTGCAGCTATTTCGGTCTCTGTATTCAGGGAAAACAGCGGAACCGAGGTTTCTCCTGGAGCAAGTAAATCTCACTGAAGCTGCAAATTTGAAGGTCTCTCAGCTATCGAAGGGGATGAAGATGAGGCTGAATTTCTGCAGAGCACTTTTAAATAACCCACAAATTCTATTTCTGGATGAACCCACTTCCGGGCTCGACCCCGTCAATGCCAAAAGGATGAAGGAGTTAATTCTGGAAAAGAAGGCAAATGGGACAACAGTAATCATAACAACACACAACATGCAAGCCGCTGAGGAACTCTGCGACAGGGTCGCTTTTATCGTAGACGGTCAGATTAAGTTGATTGATTCTCCTCGGGAGCTTAAGCTTCTAAATGGAAAAAAACGAGTGCGGCTAGAATACCGCCATCAAAATGAAGTTAGAAATGAAGAATTCTCACTTGATGATATTGGGGAGAACGAATATTTCTTAAAGCTTGTTCGTGAGCATCCAATAGAAACCATTCATTCGCTGGAGGCGTCTTTAGAACAAATCTTTATTGACGTAACTGGGAGGCAGTTAACATGAGATTCAGATCTGCGTTTGCCTTTGACATCCGGTTACAATGGCGGCATGGGTTTTATTGGATCTACGTCATTATTTGTGCGTTTTATTTGGTATTGCTGCATCTTATTCCTGATCATTATCGGGAACAAACGATGTTGTTATTGACTTTTAGCGATCCGAGTGCTTTGGGGCTTATTCTCGCAGGGGGGATTGTGCTGCTGGAAAGAGACCAGGGCATCCATGATCCTTTATTTGTTACTCCGATTCGTGTTAGGGAATATTTGCTTTCAAAAGCAGGCTCATTATCTGTACTATCCCTGTTAGCCGCTTGGGTTATTCATGTAGTAGCAAGCGGAATTCCGCAATCCCCGTTTGGCTTTTCTACTGGAATCATTCTAACGTCAAGCTTTATGACGCTATTGTCGATTGGAGTTGTGGCCCGTTGCCAGACAATTAATGGCTTCATTCTACTCTCACAAGTATTCGCATTGCCTTTTACACTTCCATTGCTTGGTTATTTTAAGGTATGGAACTCCAAACTTTTTTTATGGCTTCCTACGGAAGGAACACTTCGCTTGTTGAGTTCAGGAACCTCATCTATGTCATTTGGCAATTACATGTACTCCATATCGATATTACTGCTATGGAATGTTGTGATATACGTATGGGCAAAAATGTCCTTCGAAAATCATGTAATGATGCGCATAGGTAAGGGAGGAGCAAGAAAATGAAGAAGTATCGTATGCTTTTTATAAGCGATATCCGGCATACTGGTTTGGACCCAGTGCTTATGGTCGGCATCTTTGCTCCTTTAGCACTTTTAGTCGTCTCAAGATTTGGATTTCCAATGATTGCCGATTGGCTTACGAACGGTTATGCTTTCGATTTATATAAATATAGTAGTTTTGCTGCGATTTTCTTAGTCATGACCTTTCCCATGCTAACCGGTATGATGACAGGTCTTTTAATGCTTGATGAAAGAGATGAGAATGTCATCTCTTATTACGCGGTTACACCATTAATGCGCAGAGGGTACATGGTGTATCGTCTAGTTCTTCCATCTCTACTCTGTACATTTCTTTCATCGCTATTTTTTATAGTCTCCGGCTTATCTAGCTTCCAACTAGAGCATATATACATCCTTATACTATTAGCATTTGAAGCCCCTTGCTTTGCATTATTCCTAGCTTCTTTCGCTGCAAATAAGGTAGAAGGATTAGCTTTATCAAAGATCGGCGGTCTGTTTATAGCAGGACCAATCGTAGCTTATTTTGTTCCATCACCATGGCAATTTATCGGTGCGTGGATTCCTACATATTGGCCTGCTAAGTTATTTTTTGTTATAGAAGCTTCTAGTGGTTTTATTGTGCTTGCATACTTTATGGTGGGACTTCTATTTCACTTGAGTCTTCTGAGCATCATGATCAGGATTTTTATTAAAAGAGCTGATTGATTAACCTCCTCCAAGCAGCTTAGGCAACAGCGTTAGAAGCTTTTCACGTGTTAAAGCATCTCCATAGTTCCATTTGCTTCCGTCAAGTAGATAAGCATGCCCCATACGTACTGCAGGTATATTCTTCCATAGTGAGCTGTCTAGTAGTTTCTCCATAGCAACTCGCGAGTCTTGACGTTCCGGAATAAGCATAAAGATATGATCTCCGGCGTAGGAAGGCAGCCTTGCTGGATCGACCTCTGCAAATCCTAACTCTCCATCGAGAATCGCTTTGATCTCATCTGTGGGCTGTAAACCGTTAGGGGCATAGAGAGCAGTAGACAAACCGGACATTCCCATAGCATATAGATGATTTCCATGGTCATAAATCAATGCAGAAGCTGTTTCTCCAGGACGAAGAGTATTCATATAAAGCTGCTGCCACATGGCAGCATTTTTTGCTGCGAATGAATCCAGCCATGCTTCTGCTTCGTGCTGCTTACCCAACCAGCTTCCAAGTGTCCGCATACGGTGTTCAAGTGGTGCAAATGAATCAAAGGTAAGTGTCGGGGCGATGTCGACGACTGCTCGATAGGCCTTATCATCTGAATTAGCTATAATAATTAGATCAGGATTTAATGA
>DOJM01000300.1:352-4422 GCA_003529225.1 Paenibacillus sp. | reverse complement strand
CAACGTTAGAGAGCTTCTTAAGTCGATGTTTATAGACTCTGTTCCATGCAAAGACTTCATCTCCTCCGATAGGCTTTATACCTAATGCGAGAAGGTCGCCAAGCGTCTCACCATGGTAGACAATGCGCTTTGGACGCTCCGGAATATCCACCTCATGGCCAGTCCAGTCTTTTACAGTAAGCTTCCGACCTTGTTGATGCGCATATTGTCCGGGTGTTATTCCAGTCTTTTGACGAAACCGGCGACTAAAATAATATTCATCGGAGAAGCCAACCAGTCGAGCAATTTCACGCAGCGGTTCAGCGGATTCCAGAAGGAAACGCTTCGAATGGTTAATGCGCAGTTCGGTCAGGTAATCGAGCGGTCTTTTTCCGGTAAGCTTTTGAAAGATCGGAGTATATTGCCACNNTAGTGATCTTGCATATATTGGATGGTCTTTTCCACGGAATCCGCGGGACTTGGCATCTGCTCGGAAGGATAATTATGCTCAAAGAGTAAGAGCAGCAATTCTTGGAATTTCAATTGCCGCTTAAAAAAATGTACATCATCGGCATTATTTTTGCTCATAAGCAGATCTTCCGTAAGGCGAATTACCCTAGTGAACGGGTGGACAATTAGCTCCTGCCTGCCCGGAAGGAGTTCCTCTGAATAATATTCGGGAAACTCGGCATTATTAATTGCTGTAAAAGTGATGAGATAATAATAAAGAGTTGTCTCTTGATTGTCCGTGCTATAGGAAGTTCCAGGAGATAGGAGATAACACGTATCTGTAGTCAGTGTTATGGTTTGATCGCTAAGGATCAGCTGTCCACTACCGCCAGTGAATATTAGAAGACTATAAAAGTGAGTTGTACGAGTCCTAGAGCAAGAGCCTGCCGGTTGAATATGTAGTTCCGCATCAGTCAGCTGAAACAGCAATGAGCGGAGCGGTGCAGCGAAGGGTAATGTTTGTAACAAGAGGAAGCCTCCGTTCATTTGGTGAGAATCATTATCAATTAATTCATTGTATATAAAATAAAGAAGCATATCAACAGCTGTTGACATGCTTCTTGCAGTTTTTTATCAGCTAGGTGCTAAACGCTTCATGAAGGTAAAAATTATNNGAGGGAGTTCATCGAGTAGCCATTCTCTTGTTGTTGCATCACTTGAAGTCTTCATAATATCTTGTGTATAGACATATCCGTTCTTGACGGCAGGGAGACCTTTCCAGATCGGACTCTTTAATAGAGTAGCTGTGGATTGCTTGGCTTCATCGGCCACAGGAGTTAGAATGAAAATCCGATCTCCGGCATATTCTTTAAGCACTTCCATGGACACTTCCTGAAATCCCATGCCCTCATCGAGAACCTTCTGAATCGCTGGGGTTGGCTTGAAGCCATTCTCTCCATAAAGGACTTGCGAAAGTCCGGTCGTCGCCATAACAAATAGTCTGTCACCAGGATAATAAGTAAAGACCGTAGCTGTTTCACCTTCTTTTATGCCCGCTGCCTTTAATTGTTCCCACATGGCATCTTCACTCGTTTTATACTTAGCCAGCCATGCCTCTGCTTCGGTCGTTTTCCCAAGAATTCCACCAATATCAAGCATCCGTTCATTTAGCGGGGCAAAGGTATCAAATATTATCGTGGGTGCGATTTTGGACAGCTGCTCGAAATCAGCTTCATCAGTTCCTGCATAGATAATCAAATCAGGCTGAAGTTCCAGCGTCTTTTCCAGATTGATAGGGAACCCTACATCTTCGACACCTTGTAGCTGATCTTCAAAAACCTGACCCTCACCCATGGAAAGTGGATATCCTACCGCTTGCACACCAAGTGCGAGTAGATCACCATAGGTTTCTCCTGAATAAATCACACGCTTCGGGTTAACAGGTATTTCTACGGTATGGCCTATGTAATCCGTGTAGGAGCGAGTAGTTGCAGCAGTTTCATTAGTGCCCTTGTCGGATGTTTCTGGAGAAGGTACAGTGGTGGCTGAAGACGCATTGTTCTTGGCTGGTTGTTCTCCTGGGTTTCCGCAGGCGAGTAGTAATGTGGTCATCAGAAAGAGTACACATAATACGGCGAGCGGTTGTCTTACCTTATTCATATAATATTGCCTCCCTAAAATATGTAACGATCACCAATAATGATAATCATTCTCGACGAAAACTATCATAATTTAAAGTCTCCTTTTACTCAATGGACAAAACACATTTTGGCTATTTGATTTGTACAAGCCTATTGTTCTTGAAGTTGATAGCCAGAAAAAAGATTGATAAGACTAAGAAGTTATTGAGGAGCACGCAAAACTCTGTCGGTGAGTTTGAATTAAATAGAACAAGGCCGTCTTGTTTGGTAGAAACCAACCAGAGACGGCCTTTATTAATAGATGAAATTAGAGAAGAGAAAGGGTGAAACGGAATGCATATGAGCGATTAGCCGGTAGAGTGAACTCTTCATGTGTCCGTGCGCCCGAACTGTCATCACCGCCAACACCCATTTGCTTGTAGTTGACTCTCAGCACGCTTTTGTTCGAGACTGGCAATTTATACACATGATCACTTGCTTCCAGCTCGTCAGGCTTCCAAGGCAGNNACTGTAATCGAAGCAAATCTGACATCCGTCTTATTGCCGCACTCTTGCGGTCTGAGATAAGGGATGAACTGGTCACTGATTTTGCCCGTATAGCGGCCAAGTGGTGCTCCGGTCTGTCTGTCCCAATAATTCTCATGAGGTCCACGGCCGTACCATGAAAGGGTATCGAGTCTTCCAGCAAGCACGAACATCATTCCGAACTCAGGAATTTCTGGCAGATCACTACTACCCGGATTCAGTTCTTGTAGGATCTCTAATGACCCGTCAGAGCGAATCTCATACTGAATCAGAAGGGTGGAGTACGGATTCGTTNNTAAGTGGTGGAAACGAAACAGAGATTTCCTTCGGTTCTATATACCATGCTCAACAGATTCTGCTCATTAGAAGCCTGCTTCCACACTGAACAGCGCTTTGGCAATCCATTGCCAAGGTCGTTATCGGTGACCGCTCTCCAGAAGTTAGGTCTTACGGGCTCAAGCAGATGTTCTTTACCGGCAGTATAGTATGAGTTTAGCTCACCAGTTGTTGTATTAAAGTTTAGAGTGAAATTCCCACNNGTTCCTGCACATGTAACGTTCCATCCGTTGTCTTTGGAACCTTTGTCACGATACGCGGGGATAAAATAAACTGTTCCCAAGCGATTTCGTGGTCAGCATCAGCCCAAGAAGTTTCTGAACGCTGAATAAAGGAGAGATTCAGAATTGCTTCATGATCACCTCTATGTGAAATCAGTTCGTAAGGGATAGTGCATTCAACGATTTCTCCTGGTGCAGCAGAGATTTGTAGCAAACCTTCTTGCGCAGTTACTCCGTCTAAAGCAACTTCCCATTTAAGTTCGTACTGTTCAATGTCGGTAAATAAAAAGTTATTACGAATCTTAAAGAGACCTTCACGGATATTTAAAGCAGTTACTTTAATATTTTGATAGCATTTTTTGACCTCAAATAGCTTTGGAGTAACCGAACGATCGGCAAAAAGTAATCCGTTTCCGCTAAAGTTTCCATCATGAGGAGACTCACCGAAGTCACCGCCATATGCTAAATATGGGGTACCTTCGGATGTTTTGGTTCGGATAGCCTGATCCACCCAATCCCAAATAAATGCACCTTGAAATACATCGTACTTGTCAAACATATCGGTGTATAGGTGTAATCCACCGCAAGAATTCCCCATAGCATGGCTGTATTCGCAGATGATGTAAGGCTTCTGAGGATGACTTAGCGCATATTTTTCAACATCTTGCGGTTTAGCATACATAGTCGACTCTATATCACTAGCTGCTTCCGACTCTCTGCAATGGAAGATCCCTTCATAATGAATAGGTCGTGTTGGGTCCGCTTCTCTGAGATAGTCATGCATGGCGATAAAATTATCACCGCCGTAGGACTCATTCCCCAGTGACCAGATGATAACCGAAGGATGGTTCTTGTCTCTTTGCATCATGGAGTTGCAACGGTCAATCACATTGGCCCGCCATTCCGGTTTGCTTGCAGG
>DOJM01000300.1:0-338 GCA_003529225.1 Paenibacillus sp. | reverse complement strand
TTCATCACAAAGCTCATACCATACAGACTGATTCGGGTAGTGAGAGGTCCGAACCGCATTAATATTATGTGTTTTCATCAGTTTGATATCTCGGATCATGTCGTCTTTGGATAGCGCACGTCCTGTGTCACAAGAGAACTCGTGCCGGTTAACGCCTTTTAGTACGATTCTTTTACCGTTGATCTTCATAAGGCCATCTTTGATCTCAAAGGTGCGGAATCCGACCTTACAGCTGACGGTTTCAGTAGTGTTCCCTTTATCGTCAATCATGGAGAGAACCAATGTATACAGATACGGTGTCTCAGCACTCCATTTATAAGGTTCTTCTACATGCTCAT
>DOJM01000391.1:1545-2649 GCA_003529225.1 Paenibacillus sp. | reverse complement strand
AATAGCTAATCCCGTTTTATCGCAGTGAGCGCATTCGTTCTGGACGCGCTTATCGCTGGATAAATTCCGGACAGAACGCCCGTCATTATTGCAAATGCAATCCCTACTGGAAGGGTCATCAGAGGAATAGTGATGACCAAGGGCTCACCCATCCCCATTCCTCCTGTGGTACCAATGAGCTTATTTATGCCAAATACAATCAAGTACGAAAAGCCTATGCCGAGCAATCCACCCAGCATCCCGAGCAATGCCGCNNAGCACTTTCATAATGCCGATCTGGCGACGACGCTGATGGGTAGACATGGTCATCGCAACGATGATGGAGATCGAGGCTATAATTAGAATAAATATACCAATACCAAGCGCTGCTTTCTTGAACATGCTGAATGTCGAGGCCATCGCCTCTTTTTGATACAGATTCGTACTTGTGTTTAGTGTGAGTTTCTGTATAAGCTTCTCCACTTGTACGATGTTGTCTGTACTGTCGACTTTTACAATGGCTGAGTTATATACATCCTTCTGCCCAGCAGTTCCGCTCATTAGTTTGAGCTGTTCAACCAGACGTTCACCAGTCTCTTGCGACACGTAGATCTTCTTGTCGTACATCGCCATATCAGGGTTCCCCGCACTATCCAATATCCCAACAATTTGAATGGGTGAGCTGACTAGAGACTGTCCAGTTTGAGAAGCAGGGTCATACGATTGTAATTGAACCTGTTGTTTGAACATTTCCGACGGAAGCATGCTTAAACTGTTGTACTGTTCCATTATTTTATTATTGTACGGATCAGTATTCAGTTGTTCAAAAAGTCGTTGCCGAGTCTCGACATCAATCAATCCTACAGTTGCTCCATAGTTTAGTACTGCCATACCAACCGAATCAGAAGGACCACCCTGCTTAAATTTATGGTCATATTTCGTTAGTAGCCGAAGATCCGTTCCGATTAGCTGTACGTCCGTAATTTTATTATCGATAGTAGTCATTTGCATGTAGCCAAGCTCTTGAAAAGGTGCTGCTGCGGTAACATGCCGCAGGCCTTGGACAATCTTCAGTTTCTGAGCCGTTAGCCTGCCGGGGTCTAGCTTTGCATCAGAGGCAGAAGC
>DOJM01000391.1:254-1538 GCA_003529225.1 Paenibacillus sp. | reverse complement strand
CCCGCCCCCTTGTGAAGGGATACCGCTATTCGGAGTCACCGTAATTTCATCCATTTTGAAATTCCGGTTAATTTCCCGCTCCGTATAGCTTTGCGCGGAATCTCCTATGCTTAAAGCAACAATAATAGCAGCACAGCCAATCGATATACCAGCCATACAGAGACCTGTGACAACTTTCCGTCGTTTGACTTGTTCCCAAGCCAAACGTGAAATATCACTAATCCTCAATGAGTTTACCCCCTTCGAGTTCTGTATCCGAAGAAGTTTGTTTCTCAGTAATCATATATCCATCCTGAAGCGTGAAAATCCGTTGCATTTGTTCTGCAACTTTGAGCTCGTGTGTTACAACGATGAAGGTGGTCTTCATCTTCTTGTTCAGGTTAAGCAGGATATTGATAATTTCCTCTTCTGTCTTAGAGTCCAGATTTCCGGTTGGTTCATCTGCGAAAATAACGGACGGTTCTGTGATCAAGGAACGTGCAATACTGACCCGCTGCTGCTGTCCGCCAGACAACTGTGAAGGGAACAGGTCGGCTTTATCCGGAATGCCGACTCCTTCCAGCAAAGCCAGAGCTTTTTGCTTACGTATTGATGGTGAGACGGATTGGAACACAAGCGGCAACTCAACATTTTCACGGACAGTCAAGCTAGTAATCAGTTCATAAGCTTGAAAGATAAACCCGATATGCTTCCTGCGAAATTCTGATAGCTTGTTTTCGCTCATCTTCACAATATCATGGTCAGCAATGTAAATGTGGCCTTCCGTAGGCTTCATCAGACCTGCCATCAGGTTGAGCATGGTTGACTTACCGGAACCCGAGCTCCCCAGTAATGCAACCATCTCCCCCTTTTTTACAGAAAAATCTATTTGATGAAGGACTGCCGTCGTTTCATTACCATTCTTAAAAGAATGCGTTACATTTTCCACTCTCAACATTGGAGCTGCTCCTTCTCGTACATTAATAGATATGATTTCCTACTTCTCAGTTACTGGTCTATCGATCTTTATGCTATATGCCTGGCTGGCCAGCTCGATCCGTTCTCCTTGGAACTCATCATACAATGTGATTCTGTAGGCACCACCTGACAAGTTTTTATACATATTATTGGTAAATGTTGCAGTATACGAGTTGTTATTCCCTTCAAGAAGTTCAGTACCGATGTTCAAGCTTCGTTCCTGTGATAGACCATATGGATCTGTCATTTTGAGCACCAGCTTATGGGTGAAGGTTCCCATGTCATAGGTACTGTCACGAAGTAGGTTGTAATTCATTACGATATCTA
>DOJM01000391.1:0-235 GCA_003529225.1 Paenibacillus sp. | reverse complement strand
CTCAATGAAGCAATGTTAATGAATCCCGTTGGTTCCTGACCAGGTTCAGACAGCTTATTCCCGGTAATTCCTGGACCTAGATACATACTTACGTCTGATGGAATAACGGACTTTGGCAATTTTGCCCAGTATGTTATTAATTGCTTACCACCCGGTGTAGCTGAAGTATCTGGCTGATTCACTGTAGCTTCGAATAGCTGGCCATCTCACGTTTTAAAGTAAGCCTGAAGGCGAG
>DOJM01000393.1 GCA_003529225.1 Paenibacillus sp. | reverse complement strand
CAGACTCCAGAGAAAGGATGGGCTGTCCGGGAACCAGTATTTGATGATGAGGGTAGCCGCTGATAGCTCTGCTGCAATCGTAACGGCCCAGTTATACCAGAAATTCCAACCGATGGCGAAGCCAAAGGCAGGGCTGACGAAACGAGTGCCGTAGGTACTGAAGGACCCGGAGTCCGGTAAATAGGTGGCGAGCTCCCCAAGACTAGTCATGAGAAAATAAACCATTACACCCACAGCCGTATAAGCTAGAAGAGCTCCACCAGGTCCTGCTGAAGCGATCGCGCCGCCACTGGCTAGAAACAGACCCGTACCAATAGATCCGCCANNTGATTGCCCTGCATGAATATGACACTCCTTATGATCTAATCTTACTGTTCATGAACGGGGAGTGCTGAGCTGCTGACTCCCGTAAAGCGGGAGGTATACTTCGTGATGTCCAGAAGGTTATGGATGACTGTACGAAACATACAAATTCTGTAAACGCAAAGAAGCCGCAAACTATGTCTGCGGCTTCCATCTATACAGCTCCGCATCATACTCCCTGTGAAGATAGCGCAACACACTGCAGTCTGCTACTTACGCAGGCTGTACAATGTGACAGTTCCGTGCCTTTCGGCAACGGCCCCAGCCTGCACCGCTGTAAGAGCTACAGCGCAAGCTTCGGCGGATATTCCTTTCGGCGTGATTCATAGACGGCTCTAACGTCTCCACACGCGTACTCTTTATATCCGCGACCTCTACCTCATCTTAGTATGACGAGGCTATCTTTACTTCATTCATTTATAACAGGAATTAGTATAAAGCAAGTTTGCTTCTCAAAGCAATGACAAAATCAGGTATTTCCGTGTTAATTACGACGGCGTTCTGACATCTGCTGCCAGACGGTGCCCGCTGCAGCTTCACCTGAGGCGATGCGCTCCAAAGCCATCTTGGCCTGAAGGCCAACCTCGAACTCTGGATCATCCACAGCAAGGGTAAGCGCATCTTGAGCTTCGGATGTGCCAACTTCATAAAGGAAACGAGCCGCGCGCCAGCGGACAAGCTTGCTCTTATCCGTTAGTGCCGCCGTCATCACTGGCGTGGCGGCAGGATCGCCGATGTCTGACAGCGTATCGCCAGCCGTACGTCTTACGGCTGGCGCGCTGTCTGCCATCGCCTCATAGAGCAGCTCCATCGCTTCGGGCGTGCGAAGGTCGCCTAGATACACGACCGCAAGTCTGCGAATATGCAGCTTAGGATCGTGTAGCGCCGCCTTAAGCTCCGGCATGAGCTCCGCCGTCGGCGTAAGATCCTCTAGCGCGGCGTAGCGCACGCGCCAATCCTCATGTTTCAGGTCTCGCAGCAGCTCATCCTGCGTGCGAGTTCGTCTCTGCTCGACGAACTCACCTTCGGCTCCGTGCGCAATAGCTTGCTGCACAAGGGAGTCGAGGCGTTCCTGCGGATACGCTGCCTCGATCTCTTGTTCGACCTCGCGCGCAATGTCCGCGGGNNGGGCTCGCCATAACGCACGCCGTAATCGGTAAGCTTGCGCTCTTTGATCATTACGGCGCTGGCCACATCCATAACCGCTTTCGTGAAGCGGTTAGCTAAGGATATGCGCTCCTCATTCGCGCCCGTTTTTACGCGGATTTGCATCGGTATTCCGCGGAACATTTGGACGAAGACTTGTGCTTCCCCAAAATGCGCACCGGCATCCTCGTCAGCTAGGCTCCAATCTCCAGTTAATCCTTCGCTGCTCCCGAAGCGGCTTTGAACTTCTCTTAGAATGGCCGCCCAATCGGCGTTGCCTTTGCGCTCAAGTGCTGCGAAGTCAGCAGCATGATAGATGCTAGTAACGCCCGGTATCGTTAACATTTCACGTGCCCAAGCAGGTGCGGAACGCTCGCTTTCTGGCGTATAAGTTCTGCGAATTCCGGGTTCTAAACTTTCGTCCAAANNGTATTTGGACTAGGAGTCGGTTCAATAAATGTAATCTTCATACGTAGCTCCCCCTTGAACGGTATATGCACCGTCATACTTTATACACATATTATCTCATTTCTGGGGTGAAACACAAAAGAACTCCCCTATTATTTCGCTAAAGTTTGCAATTGTGATGAATAAAAGGGCGAACCTTTCTTATGCTATTTGTATATTTTGCAAAATGCGCTGCTGTTCAATATAGTTGTAGTATATTCGCTAAAGCTAGGATTGCGCGGCAAACTTCTGTAGAAGAGGTGTGGTATGCCTAAGACTCGTTACCATAACGTCGACAATGTAAGTACCGATAAAACACTAAAAGAATTTCGCCAGTGGCGTGAGGAGCGTCGTCGAAAGAAGAAGGACTATTCATATGTTGTGCCAAATACGCCGCCCAGATTATCTTATCTGTCGGAGAATAGTTTNNGCTTAATGAAGTGCCACCGATTGATCTGATTCTAATTTCGCACTCTCATTATGACCACTTGCACATAGCCTCTATCCGTAAATTATATCGGGCAGGGACGACGCTTGTAGTTCCTGTAGGTCTGAAGCAAAAAATGTTTCGCAAAGGGTTCCAAAACTGTGTGGAAATGGTATGGTGGCAGGAGATTAAGCTAGGTAAGATCAAGCTTACTTTTGTGCCCACCCAGCACTGGACGCGGAGAACGCCTTGGGATACGAATACTTCTCATTGGGGTGGGTATATCTTGGAGCCCGCCGAGTCTGAGAAGCAGAGGTTTTCTCCGAACCTTTATTTCGCTGGGGATAGCGGGTATTTCCCAGGTTTTAAGGAGATCGGAAGCCGTTTTAAGATTAATATCGCGCTTATGCCGATTGGAGCCTATGAACCGGAGTGGTTCATGACCTCTCAGCATGTGAATCCTGAGGAGGCGATACAAGCCTTCCTTGATGTAGGAGCGGAGACCATGATTCCGATGCATTATGGNNGCGCCCGAGTTAAACATGGGATTTCTGAGAACCGAATTCGTACGCTCAGTTATGGAGAAACACTGGTTGTACAATCGGAGAATCGCACATCTGGACAATAATTGAAAAATTTCCTCCTTAAAAGTTGTCGCCGTCAAACAGTTGGAA
Organism: Paenibacillus sp.; assembly: GCA_003529225.1. Classification (GTDB taxonomy): domain Bacteria; phylum Bacillota; class Bacilli; order Paenibacillales; family Paenibacillaceae; genus Paenibacillus_AQ; species Paenibacillus_AQ pseudetheri. The sequence continues at coordinate 2,638 of DOJM01000393.1, read as the reverse complement.
TAAGTTTCGTAGAAGAGAGATCAGCTTAAATGCCTATTTCACGGGATTTTTGCACTGATTTTATGCTATAATGAGCCGAAACCCTAAAGTGAAAAGGATGGTAATGCGTAATGATTAGCACAAGCGGCGTAACACTCCGCTACGGAAAACGAGCTCTCTTCGAAGATGTANNAGGTGCCAATGGTGCCGGTAAATCAACCTTTCTGAAAATTCTGTCCGGGGAGATTGAAGCCAACACGGGTGATGTTCATATAACACCTGGTGAACGCCTTGCAGTTCTGAAACAGAATCATTTCGAGTACGATGAATTCCCAGTACTTGAAACAGTTATTATGGGTCACACTCGTCTTTATGAAATCATGAAAGAAAAGGACGCGCTTTATGCGAAGTCTGATTTCACGGAAGCAGATGGTCTACGTGCCGGTGAGCTAGAAGGCGAATTTGCAGAACTTAATGGCTGGGATGCAGAGCCGGATGCCGCGGCTATGCTGATCGGTCTTGGAATTATGCGTGAACTGCATGACAAGAAAATGGCCGAACTGAGTGGCAATGAGAAGGTACGGGTACTCTTGGCACAAGCCTTGTTTGGCCGTCCAAATAACCTCCTGCTCGATGAGCCTACCAACCATTTGGATCTCGAATCTATTGGCTGGTTAGAGAACTTCCTCATGGATTATGAAGGTACTGTTATCGTCGTATCCCATGACCGTCACTTCCTGAACAAAGTATGTACGCATATTGCGGATATTGATTTTGGCAAAATCCAGATGTACGTTGGCAACTACGACTTCTGGTATGAGTCCAGTCAGCTTGCTCAAGCTTTGCAGCGTGATTCGAACAAGAAGAAGGAAGACAAGATCAAGGAACTGCAAGCNNCAACTAGAGAAAATTACGTTGGATGACATTCGCCCATCTAACCGTAAATATCCGTTCCTCAACTTCAAACCTGAACGTGAAGCGGGTAAGCAGCTTCTGACGATCAGCGGATTGACCAAATCGGTTGAAGGTGAGAAGGTTCTTGATGAAATCAACTTTGTAGTTAACAAAGGAGATAAGATTGCTTTCGTGGGTCCTTACTCCCAGCCTAAATCACTTCTGTTTGATGTGATCATGGGTGATCAGGAAGCGGATGCGGGTGAATATGCATGGGGAGTAACTACAACTCAAGCTTATTTCCCGAAAGACAATTCCAGCTATTTCGATGGCGTGGACATGAATCTCGTAGAATGGCTGCGTCAGTATTCTAAAGATCAGGATGAGACGTTCCTGCGTGGATTCCTTGGACGGATGCTGTTCGCCGGAGAAGAAGCACTGAAGAAAGCGAGTGTATTGTCCGGGGGCGAGAAGGTTCGCTGTATGTTGGCGAAGATGATGCTGAACGGTGCGAACGTGCTTGTNNGGAATCCATTACGGCACTGAATAACGGACTGATCGATTTCGACGGGACTATTCTCTTTACTTCCCATGACCATCAGTTCATCCAAACGATTGCTAACCGTATCATCGAGATCACACCTACTGGTGTAATTGATCGCACGATGACTTACGATGAGTGTTTAGAGAATCCTGAAATTAAGGAAATGCGCCAACGCATGTATCCTGTAGAAGTATAATTCATGTTCTCCGCTTGCGGAGAACATTCAAGAAGCAGCTGCTCTAATCCTAAGCGGATCAGGGCAGCTGTCTTTTTTGAACAACGATATTTGAGAAGCTATGGCAGGTGGATCATGTGGACAGAATTATTTTCTTAATGAGGCATGGAGAGACTGTGTTTAATACCCAAGGCCGTTACCAAGGACAACTCGATTCACCTTTAACTGATCTTGGGAATGGATCAAGTGTTCTAGCCCATCCTTTAAGGCAGACGAACGCATAAAAGGCTGCGTTGTCCCTGAGGGATACGCAGCCTTTTATGTTTATAAAGATAGTACTAGGATCCGCCGGTACGACGGCGCTGGTTGTTAGGCTTTTTGTTATTCTGACTTTTTAGCGGTTTAGCGGATCCGGCCTGAAAAGTTGATCCAGGTTTGGAGGAAGATTGTTGTTTCTTCTGCTCCAGCTTTTGCCGGATAGCTTCAGCTAAATTGATTTTTCCTTTTTCATTGCTTTCGCTCATTATGATAACCTCCTTTGAAGCAAGTCCTTCACTTTATTCTAATTGTTTTTAAATGTTGCTACAAGGGCAAGAATAATTGAAAGAATTCTTTCCTAACAAAACAGAAAATGAGGAGATAGCCAAAATGGTTGATATTTACGAAGATATACGTAAAGGCGAGCGTGGAGCTTGGGTTAGCATAGCGGCTTACCTCATTTTATCGACATTCAAGCTGGTTAGCGGTTATCTATTCGCATCTAGTGCTTTGGTCGCGGATGGGGTCAATAATTTAACTGACATCGTAGCATCCATAGCCGTGTTGATTGGTCTGCGGATTTCGCGGAAGCCACCTGACTCTGACCATGCTTATGGACATTTTCGGGCAGAGACAGTAGCTGCATTATTAGCCTCCTTTATTATGGCGGTAGTAGGTATTCAGGTGATTGTGGAGGCGGTACGGTCCTTTTTCGATCGTGCAAAGGAAACGCCGCAGCTGTTGTCAGCCGGTGTGGCTCTAGTGTGTGCAGTAGCAATGATGGGAGT
>DOJM01000226.1:6111-8594 GCA_003529225.1 Paenibacillus sp. | reverse complement strand
AAATTTCTAGTGCGTGGGGATGCTTCCTCTTATCACACTTTTTACTTTGATCCGGCTACGGGAAGTGCAATTCGTGGTGGAACACATCAAGGCTATGAGGATGGATCGACCTGGACACGTGGTCAAGCGTGGGGAATATACGGATTTGCCCTGGCTTATCGTTATACACGAGAGGAAGACTTCCTTAATACCTCTAAAAGTCTGGCTCATTACTTTATCAGCCATCTTCCGGAGGATAATGTGGCGTATTGGGATTTTGATGTGCCGGTGGAAGCGGGTACCCCTCGCGACAGCTCGGCTTCAGCCATTGCGGCTTCCGGTCTTTTGGAGCTGCTGGATCTTCTGGACCCAGATGACCCGGACCGCGCTATTTATGAAGCAGCCTTGCTCCGCAGCATGAAATCCTTGGAGGAACATTATGCGACGTCTGGAAACCCGGAGGCGGAGGGACTTCTAAAGCATGGTTCCTATCATGTCAGAGGTGGACGCGTGCCTGATGGCCATATGATTTGGGGAGACTATTATTATTTGGAAGCGCTGATCCGCATGCAGACCGGAATCCGAGGATATTGGTAGTAGGATGAATTGAACAATGGTCGTTCACCCAGCGACCACAACGAGCGTAAACATACATCGAATCTGAAAAAAGGGGAGAGTCCCAAAGCCACTTCATGGCTTTTGGGACTCTCCCTTTTTGTGATGTGCGTAGATTTACTATCCATACAATATTCCTGTCTATATGAACTGATTATGAATTTGGATGTTGCGTGGATTCCCTAACGATCAGATTGGATGGAAGGAGAATTTCAACAAAAGGCTCTTCGGGATGATCAATACGCCAGAAAAGCTGTTCTATAGCTTTACGTCCAAAGTAAGACAAATCTACATCCATCGTTGTAGTCAAAGGTGTTGTTATTCGTGACAATTGTCCATTATCGAAACTGACAATCGACACATCTTGGGGGATACTATACCCAAGCTTGTACACAACGGAATTAATCAAGAACCCAAATCCGTCATTGACACAGAACCAAGCCGTAGGCTGCTTGTCGAGCGCTTGTACAGCGTTCAATACATCATCCATTTCTTCTACTACACGATCGATTACCCAAATCGGGTTGTATTCAATTCCAGCTTGGTAAAGAGCCAAGCGATAACCTTCTAAGCGCTCGTAATAGCTTGGTGAGAATTGTATATTGCCGATGAAACCAATATGGGTATGTCCCAATTCAATTAAATGCTGCACCGCAGTAAAAGCGGCATAGCGATTGTTGGTTAGAATACTGTCGGCCTTAAGATCAGGGTGATGGTGATCAATTAACACGGTGGGAATACCTGTATTGGTCACTGCCTGAATATAAGGGTTCGTAATATGGGATAGAATCAAGATCCCTTCTACGGATTGATCCAACAATATAGGAGGCAGGATTAAATTCTCAGAAGAATGTTTATCAATAGATTGAATCACCATACGCTTATTCCGCTTCGCTGCTTCCTTCTCAATGCTCAAATAAATTTCTCCAAAAAAGTTTCGTTTGGAAAATGCAAATTCCGATGCCAAAATGGCAAAGGTTCCTACTTCTTCTTCAGTGCTTTTACGCCCTCGCGAATAGATGTAACCCATCTCATTCGCTGCATCGATAATTAATTGCCTCGTTTCTTCACTGACTCCGTCTTTACCGGACAGAGCCTGAGAAACAGAGTTCTTCGATATATTTAATCGATCGGCGATATCTTGCATAGTTACCTTCACCTTCATGCGAAGATACGTCCTTTCTAATAAGAAGTGTAATGAATATTCTTCCATACTGTCTCTCATAATACTAAAGATTATGCTGCAAAACTACATTACGACTATAAATTATTTTAACATTACAAAATCACTTTGTAAAGTTAATTAATAGCTTATGTAATTGTGTCTGTTGTATAAAAAAACGAAAAATAGNNGCAATTGTAACGCTTACAAAGTCGCTTACAGGCATATATTCATCTAACTTTGTAACGTTACATAATTTTATTTGGGAATTACAAAATGCTGCACTGATGTGCATCGATACTCAGGGAGGGTTTATTTTATGAAGAAGAAGCTTTCAGTAATGCTTGCACTTACGCTTGTATTCACGATTCTTGCCGGTTGTGGATCGAAGAGTAGTAATTCAGGCACTTCAGCAGATGGAGTAACAACTATTGAGTTCTGGGCTGCACCTAACCCGACTCAACAAGCATATTGGCAAAAAATTGCCAAAGAGTATGAGACTGTTAATCCTAAAGTGAAAATCAATGTAAGTGCGATCAAGGAATCCCCTACTTCTGAGGCGAGTATCCAAGCTGCAATTGCAGGTGGAAGCGCTCCAACAATGACTGAGAATATTAGCCGTGGTTTTGCAGCGCAACTAGCAAACAGTAAAGCCTTAGTTCCATTGGATACGATTGCTGGCTTCAATGATATTGTGACAAAACGTAATATGACCAAAACGATTGAG
>DOJM01000226.1:5760-6094 GCA_003529225.1 Paenibacillus sp. | reverse complement strand
ATATGTTCTCCCAATCTACTCGAATGCGATGTTGTTCGGATGGAGAACGGATATTTTGAAAGAAGCTGGTGTGAACGAAGTTCCGAGAACATACAGTGAAGTGATTGAGGCAACGAAAAAATTAAAAGCAAAATACCCAGATAAATATCTTTGGGCGAAACCTGACTTAGCAGACCCTACCTCTTGGAAAAGATGGTTCGACTTCTTTATGCTGTACAATGCAGCTTCAGATGGCAACAAATTCATTGAAGGCAGCCAATTTGTTGGCGATGAAAAAGCTGGTGTAGACGTTCTTACTTTCGTGGACAATCTTCGTAAGGAGAAAGGGCTATTG
>DOJM01000226.1:1863-5732 GCA_003529225.1 Paenibacillus sp. | reverse complement strand
CAGCACATGGGCTGAGAAATATCCAGAGCTTCAGTACAAGAAGAACTTTGAAGTAACATTGCCTCCTGTTCCTGATGGTATGGATCCAGCGAATGCAAAAACATTTGCGGATGCTAAAGGAATTGTTATCTATGCTTCGGCAAGTCCAGAGCAACAAGCTGCTGCAATAGAATTTATCAAGTGGGTCTACTCAGATGATAAAAATGATGTTGCCTTTTTCCAAGAAACTAACTTGCCTCCAGCCCGTGATGATGTAGGTACAAATGAAGTGTTTAAACCAGTATTTGAAAAAACGCCTGTATTGCAAGAGTATGCAAAAGCAATCCCGAATGCTGTTCCATCCATGGACAATCCGAAATTCAACGAATTGCAAACCTTTATTGGTCAAGANNGGACAATATGAAGAAGGCGATTGAAGGGGAACTTCAATAATGATTGAAAAAAATAATAATCGGTTAGGCTGGCTTTTTGCCAGCCCTTACCTTATTTTTTCGACTGTGTTTTTCTTGGGCCCGCTTATCTGGTCTCTATATTTGTCTTTTACGAACTGGGACTTGATTTCACCAACTTATGATTTTGTAGGATTCAAGAACTTTACCAAAGCATTAGGTACGCCAGGGGTAAGATCGGCATTTTGGGTAACGTACAAATTTATGATCGTATTTGTACCGATTGTCACAGCCATGTCGCTTTTTGTAGCGGTAATTGTAAAAGGCTTACCTAAATTAAAAACCGTATTTCTTATTGGATTCTTCTTGCCTTACCTATCCTCAGGGGTTGTAGCATCCCTTATTGTTAAAGGTTTTTTGTCACATACAAGTCCTGTTCAGACGTTTCTAAGGGAACGGTTAGGTCTTGATATTGACTGGCTCGGCGGATCTTTCTCGGCATTGTTCGTCGTTGCGATGATTATGGCTTGGAAATTTACAGGTTACTATGCGTTAATTCTTACTTCAGGTTTAGAAAGCATTGATCAGGAAGTATATGAAGCGGCGGCAATTGATGGCGTGAAGGACAGCCAAAGGTTCTGGAAAATTACGTTGCCTTTGCTTTACCCTGCGATTTATACAACCTTAATTTTATCCTTTGGTGCAACATTCGGTATCTTTACTGAGGTCTACCAATTAACAGGCGGCGGACCAAACTATGCAACGAATACATGGCAAATGGAAATATACAGTCAAGCATTTAAGAACCTGCAGGCAGGTTACGCATCAGCTATCGCGATTATGGCTGCGGTTGCGACATTTATCTCTATATTCGTGATCCGAAAAATTCTGGAAATGTGGGGTAAGCGCAATGGTTGGGTCTAATTCAAACATCAAGCTCCGGCTGTCGGTCCGCTATCTGATTGCGATCGTACTGCTCGTGATTATGGTATTCCCCTATTTATATATGGTATTGAACTCACTTGCAGATTGGTCACAGGTAGACCGGAAGCTGATACCGACGAAATTTACGCTGCGCTCGTATCAATGGCTCTTTACAGGTGGTGAGACCGGGATTACAAGACCATGGATCCACGCCTTCTTTAACAGTGTGTTCGTTTCCTTGGTATCTACAGCCTTAATGATGATGTTCGCGATTATGGTCGCTTATGCGTTGGCGAAGCTGAAATTCCGCGGGAGAGACTCTATTAACAACTTTGTGTTGTTTCATATGTTCTTCCCGGCAATCATTCTGATCATCCCTAACTTTTTGATTATTCAAAAAGTAGGACTGTTCGATACGTATTGGGCGCTCATTATTCCCAAGGCGATGAGTTTATGGGGGATCTTCATGTATACCAACTTCTTTAAGGCAGTACCCGACGCCTTTATCGAAGCCGCCAAACTGGATGGGGCATCCGATTTCAAAATCCTGTATAAGATTATGATGCCGATGTCGAAGTCCATTACGACCGTTGTATTCCTATTCCTGTTAATGGAACGTTGGACAGAGCTCCTGTGGGATATGATCGTCGTCCGAAGTGACGGCATGCTAACATTGAACGTTTTATTATCTCAGATGTTCGGTCCGTATCAATCGTATCCGGGTCCGATGTATGCCGGTGCAGTGATGCTCACCTTGCCAATCATTATTTTGTTCATTATTTTCGGCAAGAAGTTCCAGGAAGGCATGCAATTTAACTTGAAATAGGTCTGCACAGGAGGGGTTATCGATTGGAAAAGCCGTGGTGGAAAGGGGCGGTATTCTATGAAGTGTATATGCCAAGCTTCTGTGATAGTAACGGGGATGGGATTGGTGATTTCGACGGTCTTACTTCCAAGCTGGATTATTTGCGGGAACTTGGCATCGGGGGGATTTGGCTAACGCCGTTCTATAAGTCTCCAAAAGTAGATAACGGGTATGACATTGCAGATTATTGTCAGATTGATCCAGACTTTGGAACGATGGAAGATTTCGACCGGTTTATTCAGGAANNGAAGGCTCGCGGGATCAGAGTGATTGCCGATCTTGTTCTGAATCATACGTCTTCAGAGCATGCATGGTTCAAGGAATCCCGATCCTCAAGGACGAACCCGAAGCGGGATTGGTACATTTGGAAGGACGCTGTGAACGGTGGCGTACCTAATAACTGGGAATCATTTTTTGGTGGAACCGCGTGGGAATGGGATGCAGCAACGGAACAGTATTACTATCATGGGTTTGCGAAAGAACAGGTCGATTTGAACTGGGCGAATCCCGAAGTTAAAGAAGCGATGAAGGATGTTATGGCTTATTGGCTGGGCAAAGGAGTAAGTGGCTTCCGGTTAGATGTTATCAACTTCTTATCGGTGTCCGATCAATTCNNAACGGGTGAGCAGAAGCATGTACATGATCAGAATCAAGATGGAATTATGGATGCCATCGAGGAAATTAGCAGGTTTGTTCATGCGCATAGCGGAATGTTCATGGTAGGTGAAGTCGGCTCTGAAGATATGGACATGCTGAAGCGTTACAGCGGAACGGGTAAGTTCGATGTGGTCTTTAATTTCAATCTGGGAAGCCAGAAGGAATTTAGTCCAGAAAATTTGTTCGCCGAGCTTAAGACGATGGAGACGGTGCACCGTGCAGATCAGATTCCAACGTTATTCTTCGGTAGTCATGATATGGACCGCGTAATTTCGCGATTTGNNACGGGCCCGCCTTATGGCAACGTTAGCCTTGACTGCAAAAGGGGTACCTTTCCTATATTTCGGTGAAGAGATTGGGATGCGGAATTTCGTAGCCCATAAGCTGGAAGATATGCGGGATATCCAAGGATTGAAGGCATATGAAATCGCACTACAGCGGGGGGCTACCTCGGCGGAAGCCCTGAAAATTGCGAATACGAAGGGAAGAGATGCGTCTCGCTCCCCAATGCAATGGAAGGCAAGTCCACATGGCGGGTTTACATCAGGAACACCATGGATCGGCATGGGTCCCAATTATCAGCAATTAAACGTGGAGTCCGAATGCAATCAACCGAATTCATTATTACATTATTATAAAAAGCTTCTCCACTTGCGCAATACACAGGATGTATTTCAACTCGGGGATTATGACGTGCTGGAACGCAGAGGCAATCTTATTTTATATGTAAGAACATTGAAAGAAACCAATACCAGAGCGCTCGTAGCCTTGAATTACGATAATCAGAGCATACAGATTGATCCTAGTGAGCTGCTGGATGGGCAAGCAACTAATATATTATCGAGCCGCCGAGATATAGTGAGCGGCACAGACCTTATAACTCTGTTGCCGAATGAAGCCGCAATATGGATGCGTGCGCCGCTATTATTTGACTAGAGAGGAATTTAATTATTATGAAACTGCTCAAGAATGCTGTGAAGACATGTGAACAACTGCTCATGGAATACGCGGTGAAAGACGTATCCGTAACCAAT
>DOJM01000226.1:0-1854 GCA_003529225.1 Paenibacillus sp. | reverse complement strand
ATGTCTACAATATTACAGCTCCATTCCAAGATGAGGGTGAGTGGGTGATTGCGGGTCGGGTTGAATCCCGTGACAGCGAGCATTCCGATGTCGTTTTTTTTGTCGAACGTGATGGACAGTGGGTACCTCGTGAAGGAGCGCCTACCCTTGAACTTCAAGATCCTTTTTTTACGAAAATCAATGGGGAACTGATTGTTGGAGGCGTTCAAATTTATCCACATCCGGTAAAGGCTGATGCCTTAATGTGGCGTACAGTATTCTACCGCGGGAAGAACATCGCGAGCTTAGAGCCATNNGAAAGATCTGCGGCTAGTTGACCTGAAAGATAGCATCGGAGTGCTGACCCGCCCTCAAGGAGATAAAGGAGGACGCGGTAAAATCGGCTTTACCCGCATTGCATCGCTGGAGGCGTTATCCATTCCATTGATCGAAGAAACACCGCTATTGGAAGGACAGTTTGTTGATGAAGAGTGGGGCGGTGNNCGGTGTTCTTGGGCATATCGCTTCTTTTGATGATGCGGGCGATCGTCACTATTACCCGATGGTATTCGCTATCGATCCGGCAACGGGTGAATATTCAGATATTCAATTAATCGCTGTACGCAATCAGTTCTTGCCAGGTGCCACCAAACGGCCTGATTTGGAGGATGTCGTATTCAGCGGTGGGCTCGTACGTCATGAAGACGGTACAGCTAACATGTATGCAGGAATCAGCGATGCGGAAGCACAACGTGCGACAATCCCTGATCCATTTGCTCAATTTGAAATTTTGTAAACATGAAATCTATTTGGTTAAGGGAGTTATTACAACATGAAAATCTATCGTTATGAACAAAATCCGCTTATTACACCAGCAGACGTTAAGCCGTATCACGATGACTTTGAAGTGATTGGTGCATTTAATGCCGGTATCGCTAGCTATAATGGTGAAATATTAATGTTTCTTCGTGTAGCAGAACGTCCAATCAGCAAGGATCCGAAAATTGTGAAAGCTCCGATTTATAATCCGGAGACCAATGAATTGGATATTTTGGATCTGAATACAGATGATGAGCGCTTCGACTTCTCTGATCCGCGTGTGATCAAAAATAAATCCGCCAGTGCTACATTTCAGTACTTTACTTCATTATCTTATATCCGAATCGCTCGAAGTAAGGATGGACATCATTTTACGGTGGATGAGAAGCCATTTGTGTACCCTTCCAATTCACTGGAAACCTTCGGGGTAGAAGATCCTCGCGTAACCCAAATTGGGGATACCTACTATATCTATTTCTCGGCAGTCTCCCCTGTGGGCGTTGGAGAATCACTGGTATCAACTAAAGATTTCGTGAATGTAACTCACCACGGCATGATCTTTGGGCCGGATAATAAAGATGTATTGATTTTCCCAGAGAAAATTAACGGCAAATATTATGCATTGCACCGTCCAACAACGAAAAGCACGGGAGATCCGGAAATATGGATCGCAGAATCGGACAACTTATTATATTGGGGTAACCATAAGCATCTGATCGGTTTGCGTGAGGGGATGTGGGATAGCGGCCGGATTGGTGGCGGTGCGGTTCCATTCAAGACCGAGAAAGGCTGGCTGGAGCTGTATCATGGAGCCACGCTGGAACATCGTTATTGCATGGGAGCAGTCTTGTTAGATCTAAATGACCCCTCGAAGGTGATTGCGCGCTCCAATGCTCCTATCATGGAGCCGGAAGCGGATTATGAGAAGAACGGATTCTTCGGCGATGTTGTATTCTCTTGCGGTGCACTCGTGGAAGGCGATGTTGTTAAAATGTATTACGGAGTCGCGGATACATCAATGGCTTGCGCAGAACTTAGTGTACATGAAATTTTAGA
>DOJM01000225.1:5976-6112 GCA_003529225.1 Paenibacillus sp. | reverse complement strand
TCTAAGTATATTCTATCCCATTATCGCTCTTATATTTTGAAAAATCCCGCAACAGCCGAATTACCGGCTGATGCGAGATTGTATGGAATAACTTTTTTACTTGCAAAAACGATCAAAAACTTCTTTCAATTCAGCA
>DOJM01000225.1:0-5773 GCA_003529225.1 Paenibacillus sp. | reverse complement strand
CTCCGGAGCGATCTCATTTTGCAATGCCTGAGCTACACCAGGACGACATTGTCCAGCGGCACAACCACAGACCGAATTCACGACTACAAGCGCCGTACCTTTTGCGGTAGGAAGAGTGGCTTCCACCTCTTCTGGAGTCATAAGCTCCTGAAACCCAATGCTTGTAAGGTCATCACGCATAGGCTGAATCGAATCTCTCATATATTGATTAAAAGACATGGACATTTCTCTGCACTCTCCTTCACTAATTACTGTTTTGTCAGATAACATTACAGCAGTACTTACTAACTTTATTATACATTCATACTCTGTGAAAGCAAGAGATGCTACAGTAACCTGATTCAATCCGCAAGGATGGCTTCGCTATATTCTTCCTTTACTAAAGGGAATGAGATAGTAAATACCGTACCCTCTCCTTCTACAGAATCTACAGTTATTTTGCCGTTATGCCGTTCCACAATACTGAGACACAAGGATAACCCTAGACCCGTCCCCTCCCTTTTTGTTGTGAAAAAAGGGGAAAACAACTTCTCTCGTTGACTTTCCGACATACCGATTCCTCTATCCCTTACAATCAGCTCCACTTTATCTTGAGTACTGTGTGTTTCCAGTGTCAGAATTCCCTTGGATCCCATAGCCTCCANNCACGAAGATTAGCATCCGCCCACAGCAGCGGACTGACTTCTTCTATAACTCGGTGTAACAGAACCTTCTCCTTATCGGATATCCGGCTCTGCGCCAGCGATAGGAAATCATTAATAATACTATTCGCCCGATCCAGCTCCTCGAGCACGATCTGATAATAAGAATCCAAATCATCCGAGCTCTTTTCTCTCATTAGCTGTAAAAATCCACGAACTACCGCCATAGGATTACGAATCTCATGGGTAATTCCAGCTGCCATCTGCCCTACTAAACTCAACCGTTCCACATGATCCAGCTCTGAGCGGAGTTTCACTTCATCCGTAATATCCTGTGCAATGAGTACCACTCCACTCGTTAATCCTGAGTTCTTATGCATTAGTGGTGCTGAATAAATTTGATAGATCCGCGTTCCATGAATCATTCGCTCATGGGAACGCCGTTTATGCTGAATGTTATTCCGTACCCGCATATATGCATCAGCATCCGCTGAACCATTAAAAAATTCCCTAACCGGCTTGCCAATAATATCTTCCCTTCTCAAATTGGGATAATGAATTCGTGCCATCCCCAGCATACAATCATTGAGGTCGGTCACAACTCCATGATCATCCAGGGATATAATACTGAGAGGTACTACATTTGTAATCTGCTGCAGCTTCTCAGACTCCCACTGGAAATTATCACTTATACTTTCCATATGTACTTTAGCCCGCCAACTACTCCAGACCATTTCAACAAAATAAACAAAAACACCACCTAGTGCGATAGTGCAAAATAGATACAATGTGANNGGTGATCAAAAGTGACTCGCTAGAATGGGCTTCATATATATTTTTCCCACCTATAATAGGTACAAGTGCAATGAACAACATATTCGGACAAAGGACCATCCATAGCATACCTATCTTCTCTACCACTGTACCTTTCTTAAAAGGCTTAGCTAGCCCAAACAGCAGCGGATATAATAATATTCCTGAATTTAATATCATATTACTTATTCCGGTCGGCTCTGCAATGATTATATTGCAGACAAGAAAAAAGATGGACAGCAGAATGCCTGAACGTACAGTTCCATATAAAATACCGATATAAGCTGGGATCATTCCTAAATTCAAATAAACAATACCGAATAAAGTCGTCGAAAGAAGTGAGCATAGAATAAGACTTAACGTACACGCCAAAACCAAAAAAGTTTGATTATCCGGGAAACTACCTTTTTTTCGAGCCACAAGCCCTCGGTCCACCCACCACTGAATCAGAAAAAGAAAGGAGCATGCTGCCGATATTTGCAATAATATATCCTTAATTGCGCCAATAATTACAATCACACCCCAAAATGGACAAATTCCCCTACATGTCTAGATTAAAGCACAGGATCACTCTTCTGACAACGAATTATCACCAAGTGGGTGGACAAGACTGGTTACATGAGAGTCAGAATGGTATGATTCCGTTAGGAAAACACGAAATAACACCCGTGTCTTAACATGTAAAGGAGTAAAATTTCATGAGCAACTTCGATGTGATCGTCATAGGTGGCGGCCCTTCGGGATTAATGGCAAGCGTGGCCGCAGCAGAACACGGGGCATCCGTACTACTGATCGACAAGGGAGCTAAGTTAGGACGAAAGCTCGGGATATCTGGTGGCGGACGCTGCAATGTAACGAACGTCAAGGAGAGAGATGAGTTAATCTCCCATATCCCGGGAAACGGGCGGTTTTTGTATAGCGCCTTCGACCATTTTAATAATCAAGATATCATTGCCTTTTTTGAAGGCTTAGGCATTGCATTAAAGGAAGAAGACAACGGACGGATGTTTCCCGTCTCCGATAAGGCCTCCAGCGTCGTCTCCGCCTTAATCAACAAAGTACGGAGTCTAGGTGTGCAGATTATAACGGATAGTCCTGTCTCACATGTAATATATGAAGAAGGGGCTGTTAAGGGCGTTCAGCTGGGCTCGGGCAAAACGATCTCCAGTGCTGCCGTAATCATCGCCACCGGAGGAAAGTCCGTTCCTCAGACCGGCTCTACTGGAGATGGATACCCATGGGCTGAAGCCGCAGGCCACACCATTACTGAGCTATTTCCGACAGAGGTACCGATTATTTCACGGGAAGAGTGGATTAAATCCGGCGAGCTGCAAGGATTGTCGCTACGCGATGTGGCGCTTACTGTCTGGAATCCAAAAGGAAAGAAGGTCATTTCTCATCGCGGAGATATGATCTTCACCCATTTTGGATTATCCGGGCCAATTGCACTGCGCTGCAGCCAATTTCTGAGACAGGTCCAGCGTAAATCAGGGACTGATACTGTTGAGATGTCCATCGATCTCTTCCCTGATCTGAACTTGAAAGAAGTGGAATCATTGTTGCAGGATAAGCTGGACCAGGAGCCGAAGAAAGCGATCCGCAATTCACTAAAGGGGCTGCTACCAGAACGTCTCATTCCCTTCTTGTTAGCTAAAGCTGATCTGGATGGAGATATTACGGGTCACCATGTATCCAAGAATGGATTGCTTGCGCTAGCAGGTATCTTGAAAAGGATGCCCGTTTATGTTCATGGCACCCGTTCCCTGTCCGAAGCCTTTGTTACGGGCGGCGGCGTAAATCTGAAGGAGATCGATCCCAAAAGAATGGAATCGAAGCTTATGCAAGGGTTATTCTTCTGTGGAGAGGTACTCGATATCCATGGCTACACTGGTGGCTACAATATAACAGCCGCGTTCTCTACTGGGTATACAGCAGGCAAACATGCTGCTGACCTTCGCCTTAGTTAATGCGTTGCAACTAAAAACAGCGTGACTTGAGAGGTTCTCAAGTCACGCTGTTTTTTTATCTATCTATCATTCTTTCCCTAAACGGAACGTACCAAATATTCTGCTGATAAAGAGTCCAACCATGTATCCAACCGGAACGAACAGGATGATCCCCCACCATCCATATAAAGAGAGACAGATTAATGCGGAGGTAATCATTGTAAAGGGAAGCAATAGAATAGGGACCGCATGCATCCCCGCTTCAGCCTTTTGTTCTTTCGTAAACGGAAGTATCCCAATGTAATCATCACCAACAAACAAAGACCAGAACGAAAACAGCCAAAAAGACATGAGCGATGTTAATANNCCCGATGGAATGATAAGGATCGCTACCGCGGACACGGCTGTAAAAGCCAGGTAAAGCTTCAAATGGGCCGGATTCCGTACGAGTGCCTTAATCGCTGCCGCTGAGAAACGGCTCTCGGCAGTTTTCGATTTAAGTAAAGGCTGTGACTTCCGAAAAATCCACGGCTTATGACGTGTCGGACGAGGTTTATCCAGAACATTGCGGAGCAGTATGGCTGCTATCTTCATTCGCTGCTTGTAGTCTTCGCGCACATCCTTCATAAATGTCCCGCGGATCATTAAGCGCCATCGGAAGGCGATTATTGCAACGATTGTAAATACAATCGCACTCAACCACATGAAGAGTGGGCGATCATTCCAAAGGCTAGCTACTCTGAAATAAATAGCGTTCGGGACGGAGATCGCCAGAAACAGCCACAACCACCGCCGCCAACCCTGCTTCTGTACTTTTACAAGATGTCCAAGTAACTTAACACACCAGCTGCACGCTAAGGTCAGAGCGAACAGTGCCCATACCTCGGATGAGGTCATCTCAAATCCCAAAATCAGAAAAGGCAATAACAGTGAAAAAGCAACAACGAACTTCAGCGATGTTACAATGAGGCTGTAGAGCAAACCGCGAAATACGATTGTATTTATCCATCGCTGCCGTTGTCTAAGAAATAAAAGATCCCCTTCCTGCAATAATAACACCAATCCCCCATTGCAGATCAGGAGCACTAATAATGAAGGAATGAGCATAAACGGCAATTTTTCACTCCAAGCCGGTAGCGATTCATTCCAGAATTCATAATACAACCGCCCGCCCAGTAATCCCCCGGGGATAAGAATATATAAGAGAACGGTCCAATCAGCCGCCGTACGGATAATAGCGGATTGCTCACGCCAATGAGAGAATAACCGCCGTCTGAATAGCTGTTTGGCATTAGAAAAAGCAAACGCCCGCTTGCCCTGCTTACTCATGTCAGTTCGTCGAAGCAATCAAACAACGACGCCTCCGGCAGTCCAGCATAATCACGAATATCTTCGAGTGTTCCCGCGGCGGCAACCTTTCCCCCGGAGATCAGTACGAAATCATCGCATATCTTCTCTGCAGTATCCAGTACATGTGTGGACATTAATACACCAGCTCCGCGCTTCCGTTCCGCTTCCAGCAGCCGCAGGAAATCTTTAGTGGCGCGAGGATCTAAGCCGATAAACGGCTCGTCTACAATATAAACATCCGGCTGTACCAAAAACCCCAGCATTAGCATCATCTTTTGTTTCATGCCCTTTGAAAATCCAGCCGGAAGATCATTGCGCACATGGCCCATACCAAACTGCTTCAACAGTCTTTCTGCAGTTTCCTCGAACTGTTCGTACTTCAGTCCATAGGCAGCGGCCGCTAAATCCAAATGCTCCCATAATGTTAAATCCTCATAAAACACAGGCTGCTCCGGTACATAAGCGTAAGATTTATTAACTCCACTAAAAGACACCTTAGCCTTGGTATTCTTCAGCAAACCAAGCAGGGTCTTTATGGTTGTGCTTTTCCCAGCACCATTAGGTCCGATTAATCCCACTAATTCACCTTGATTGAGGTACATATTAACACCTTGTACGGCCTTTAAACCACCGAATTGAATCCCCATATTTTCCACATTAATAAGAAGGTTTTCAGCCATTATTTTGTACCTCCTTTTNNATCTCCCGCTTCATAGCCAGCTTCATCGATCTCAACATCGAGCACAATGTCGTCATAGCTCTCGGTATCCACCGTAGTTTCTTCTTTTTCCATACTCTCCATCTCCTAGTACTTCTAATAAATACTATTATAAATTGCATTCCAACAGAAGCAATCGCAACTTATCTAATCGTACTATATATTTTTTCTGAAAATAATCAAGCTGCTTTTTTCACAATAATAACTCATGCCCTTCGCAATAGCGAATAAAAGAAACCTCCCATCAAAGGGAGGTCTGTCCTACAAGGTCCATGTTATTCGTCGCAGCTAATCCTTCCTGCTTC
>DOJM01000570.1:14478-14661 GCA_003529225.1 Paenibacillus sp. | reverse complement strand
AAATCTATGAGCGCTGTCAAAATCAGTTTTTACTATAAAGGAAAAGTATTTCTCATCCGTCTTCATCAGCAGAGCAGGTGCATTATCATTTCTGAATCCATAATAGGTACGTTGCCAAAGATCCGTATTAGGCTCCGTTACAATTTCAATCCTGTCATTTGAAATAGAAAAAGTGCTTATTGG
>DOJM01000570.1:14055-14241 GCA_003529225.1 Paenibacillus sp. | reverse complement strand
AAAGCCATAATTGTGAAAGCCCCTGTATTTCTCATCCTGTGTTTCGGATTTTCCAGCTTAATTTCTTTATCCTCTGAATTGTCTCTAACGACCTTTTGCACAACGATACAGCTAATCGTAATTAACACCATGCAAAGTAAATAATACCCTTTCACGTTCAATTCCCAATCGTCGTTGTACACCCAC
>DOJM01000570.1:4173-13964 GCA_003529225.1 Paenibacillus sp. | reverse complement strand
GAATGGCGTTATAACCTTCTTCACTATACCGTGGAACATCGGTAAAATTCTACCATTAATTAGGTTGTTTAGGGAAACGCAAAGAAAACGGCCTCAGTCCCAGGCAATTCAGGACCAAAGCCGCCTTCTACATTTTCTGCAACATTATGATTTAGAAAAAATGCTACTCCCTCTCCTGATCCACCAATTGCTGCTGTGCGAGACGAATCATCTCGCGGACCATCGATCCACCAATTTTTCCGCCAATCTGCCCTACTGATTCTGTACTTAAATGTCCATTCTCACCATGTTCCAATGGGATACCAAGTTCTTTTGCGACTTCATATTTCACCTCATCAGGCCGCTCCGGATCTACATCATAACCCTCGCGCCGCATCACCTCGGCTTTAAACGTTTGCATTCCGCGATTGGCTCCCGCCACTGCATATTTCCTGTTTCTTCTGGACATCCCTTATCCCCTCCTAACATGTTTTAAGTAACATGCCCGGAAATCGGAACCTCCACCCCTGTTGAATAGCTCCGATTATTTCCAAGCAGGCGAAGGGCCAACTGCTTACAGGGTGCCGATGAAATGGTATAGGTTGCGCAAGAGAATAATGCACTCTTGATTTAAGTCAATGCTCACCATACTACTCCTAATTACAATGATAATAAAAAGTCCTTTAGGAGGGTATCTTATGACTATCTCAGAAAAAGACCTATCGAATCAGCGAAAGTCCGCTTTAACTGCTGGAATCTCACTTATTATCATGACCCTTGCCTCATTTTTTTCGTATGGCTTTGTCCATGAGAATCTTGTTGTTCAGGGCGATGCCAGCTTCACATTCAATAACATTGTGTCATCCAGTAACCTTTTTAAAGGTGAAATCTTGGGTTGGATCATCATTATGATTACTGACATCCTGGTTGCCTGGGCGTTTTATGTGTTTCTAGAACCGATTAATCAAAAGCTCTCCTTACTCGGCGCATGGCTTCGTCTAACCTATTCCGCTATATTGGGAATCTCTATACTAAACTTGATATTTGTGCTGCTGCTTACGGGAAATGCAAGTGACTTTCCCTCAATAAAAATCGATCAAGCTCAAGCATTTGTAATGTTATTTCTGGATGCATTTCAATGGATTTGGTCTATGGGGTTGGTCGTTTTTGGCGGGCATCTGTTAATTGTGGGCTATGTGGCTTTAAAATCTGACATCATCCCTAAAGTAATCAGCATCTTATTGCTGCTTGCTTCAATTGGTTATATGATCATTCATCTAAGCAAAATATTTCTCCCACAATACGAAGGGGTCATTACAATATTAAATTACGTTTTCACTATTCCTATGATTGTAGGAGAACTAGGCTTTGGGATATGGTTGTTGNNAGGAGGTAAACTCCACAAAAGTATATGACTTTCTTTTTAGTTATCACTGGAATGAACCCGCTTCTTAATCCTGCTTAATGACTCTGGTGTCATCCCCAGATAGCTGGCCAATTGATGCTGAGGTACCCGAGTGAGTAAGTGAGGTCTTTTTTGCAACAAAGCTTTGTAACGTTCTTCAGGACTGGAAGCGATAAATGAAGTTAATTCGTCCTGTACCTCACCTAAGTTTTCCTCTACCATTTTGCGGATCATCGTTTCCAATTGCGAGTGTTTGTGAAGCATGTCTTGTTCCTCATTAAGTTTACCAACCACCAATGTGCTATCTTCTAGACAGGTTAAGGTGTACGCAGAGGGCTTGCTTTCTTGATGCCGATTAAAAATCGAAGCCGCTTGCTCTTCCGTGTAGAAATTAGATGTGACTTCTTTTCCCGATTCATCTATCGAATACTGCCTAACACAACCTTTTAACACGAAAAAACATTTTGTGGGAACATCTCCTTGTCTAAGAAGCACTGTCCCCTTTTTAAATTCCTCTATAAGGATACCTTCAACAATATCCTGCTGTTCTTCTTCGTTAAGAGATGTAAATTTACTCATATACTTATACAATATGTTTTTCATATCTCTCTCCAATCTTCCGAAGCTAACGGCCCGCTTATGATGCGCTTGAAGCTATTTAGGCTCCCGTGAGGGAGCCTCTTGCCTTATTATACTAGCTCATACAAAGACAAATCCAACCTCTCAACTCTTTATACGCCGCACAGCTGTGTCCGATAGTGACTTCATATGCGGTCGATCTCTTGGCGAGCCGTCTCTCCTGATCAAGAACGCGATCGTTCACAGCCACACTACCTCATACAGAGATGTATCCAAGGCTTGAATAAAGTGCGACCAATCGCCTGTCGTGTACAGCAGAAGCCGATGCATCGCGCGCGTACAAGCTGTATAAAAGAGTTTTCGTTCGCTCTCCCGATGATACGTCTGCGTAGATGCATCGTAGATTAGCACAGCGTCGAATTCTACACCCTTAGCAAGATACGCAGGAATAATTAGCGTTCCCTTCTCAAAGGTGAGCGTCTCCTTCGTAACAAGCCGCAGATTCTCGCCCCCCTGTGCAAGCAATGCTTCATAGGCTTCGCGGCTTTCCGCAGCAGTCTTAGTAATAACGGCGATGGAGTCGAGACCTTCGGCCATAAGCGCCGCAAGATCCTCTTTTATCCGCAACGCCCGCTCCACATCATTGCTAGCCTTCAATAGGTGCGGTTTCTTGCCGCCCCTATNNGCAGCGCCTTCGTAAACTCCACAATCTCGCGAGTGGAACGATAGCTTCGGATTAAACGAAATAGGTTCGTTTCCTCTTCACCATAAAGCCGGATCAAAGGAGAATCCACCTCTTGCAGATTCGTCGATTGCGGGAATATCGCTTGACTGAAATCGCCGAGTACTGTCATGCTGGCGCGGGGAAACAATTGCTTGAGAAACGCGAATTGGAACGGCGAATAATCCTGTCCTTCGTCAATAAATAAATGCCGCACCATTGTATTCGTGCGAGAACCCTCGATAAGCTCTTTTAAATAAAGGAATGGGGTCTCATCCTCATAAAACAGCTCGGTATGGCTCAACTTTTCCTTCGTCTGCTTACAGATTTCTAGCCATTGGTCAGGCACATCGTTCTCACCCGTCATTTTCCGATAAGTGGCTTCATCACTAAATAACTGCTCGTATAATCCAATCGTATCTATGAATTTCAACCGTTTGGCATCCCGTCTTAGCGGTTTGAAATGTTCCTTCACGATCATGCGACGCAGTAGCTCTTCTTCCTGCGAACTAAAGTCAAAGACATTCTCTTCCCCGTCCTTCTGAATACGAAAATCGCCATAGATTTCAAGATACTGCTCTGTAAAATCAAAGACAGCTTCTTCTCGCCGGTACTTCTTAAGCACCTCACTGTAAGCTTCGGCATATTGATCGTTGTCGAGGTAATCGACCTCGTCTTGAACCCAGGGTGCCTCCATTTCCTGACGCTCTAGCTTAGTCAGCTCGCGCAGCAGCCATTCACGTAGTAAAGCAANNCGTAGCTGTAAAATTGCGATTTCATTTGCTCCGCAGTAATCAACTCACGGTCCCGGAAACAGATACTGTGGAACAGCATACCTTCTTTGCCTAACCATAACGCGTAGCTTTGAAGAGCATGCAGGAAAGCCTCAGAAGCCTTATATTGCATCCCCGTTAACCGTGCCTGATACCCCTGCGAGGATTGTGATGTCAGTACATATTCAATCTGCTCGAAGGGGTCCTCCAAATTCATTGTGGATCCGAGCCAATAGGCAAGGTACTCCTGAAAGGTCGTTTGCTGCATATTCTCTTCGCCGAGCTCAGGAAGTACCGTAGATACATAACTGTTAAACATCGGATTTGGCGAAAAAAGAACAATCTGGTCCGCTTTGAGCCTATCACGGTGTTTGTATAATAAATANNACGGATGATGGCGTTCTGTTCCTTCTGGATGGTCGCCACAATGCTCTTCATTTGTGAATCTGCGCCTTTACCAAGCACCTGCTGAAGCAATTCGTCCCCGATCGTTAAGCTCGTATCGAACACGCTCTGAAGCTGACCGGAACGGATCTGATATTGCCGCTTAAGCATCATCTCACCTGTAATCTGTCCTCCAGGTGTTTCGTAAGTAGACGGCCCTGGGGAATGATCATAATACATGCTTGCAATAGGCGTTCGCCAGTCATACACCAGAAAGTCCACACCTTCTGCATCAACGAAAGAAGCCACTCCGATATAAATTTTCTCACTCAAGCCCAAACCGTCTTCTTGAAAATCCATTCGCCCAAAATAGGGAGACGGCAGTAACCGTTTCATATTCTTAAAACGCTGCACCCGTTGCCGGTGGCTGCGCTCCCGCTCGGACAACAACGCTTCTTGCTGCTTTATACTGTAGAAGGTCTCTTCGAAATCTTCGTCTGTGCTCGTATTGACCGTGACTTCTTCCCAAAACCGCTTGCGAATGTCCACCACCTGATCACGTAACCCAGTCACTTCTGGTTCTAATTCTGCGATTCTTGATCGCAGCTTTTCCGTAACCAAATCAAGCCGATCTTGTTCTTGCTGCCAATCCACTACGTTTACCATCTTCACGAACACGCTCCTTTTCATTCTTGTTATAAAGAAGCAAAAATTAAAATTTGACAAACTGTTAATCCACATGGTATTATAATAGTGTAGATAAGATGTTATACTTATGTTCAAATATGTGATATAAACAGTGATTATCCTATAATATCATGAACTTTCTTTGCATGCAAATTATTTATATAAGTTAGAAGAACCAGCAGAGTTGAACTGCACCCCAATTGTTANNATGGATGAAACGTAATTGTGTTACTAGTCATCCATAGACAAATCCAATGTGTTCCCTTTACTAATGAAGACTTTGTAATTAGCAATTTTGTCGTTCAGCATCTTCTCTGTCTCTGTTAAATGTCTGATTTGATCCTGTATTGAGCTTCTATGATCTTCCAGAAGATTCAAGCGGGCTGAGCTTGTATGCTCGCCTTCTAAATATAACTGAGCATATTCCCTGATTTGTGAGATGGGCATTTGGGTTTGTTTCAACCTCAGTACAAATCGCAGCCAAGCAAGATGGGTATCCTCATATACCCTTTCTCCATTCGCATTGCGTATCGGAGCAACGATCCCTTCCTTTTCATAATATCTCAGTGTATATGTGGTGATCGCCAATAACTTGGATACCTCGCTAATCGTGTACATGCATATCCTCTAATCTATTTTATTTTGAAGGTCACCCTGATTATAAAAAACATTTGCCTTAGAGTAAACTCTAAGCTATATAATCAAATCGCTGTAAGATCAAATTACATTCTCGTAGGAAAAATAGGAGGAACTCACATGAAATACACTGTAATTACCGGCGNNAGCTTTTGCTTCTCGTGGAAAAAACTTAATCCTTGTGGCCCGCAGAAAGGAACAGCTGGAGGAATTACAGTCTAAAATCGCTCGTATTCATCCTAATGTAGAGGTTGTCATTCAAACGGCTGACTTATCCGTTATCGAGAATGCTTATACGTTGTATGAAAGCCTGCAAGGATATCCCATCGAAACCTGGATCAACAATGCCGGATTTGGGAACTTTGCTTCAGTGGCCGAGCAAGATTTAAAGAAAATAACTACAATGCTACATCTGAACATAGAAGCGTTGACCATACTCTCCTCTCTATTCGTTCGAGACTACTCCACTATTGAAGGCACGCAATTAATTAACGTTTCATCTGGTGGCGGTTATACGATTGTGGGCAATGCTGTAACGTACTGTGCGACGAAGTTTTATGTAAGTGCATTTACTGAAGGACTATCTCATGAGTTAAAGAGTCAAGGTGTACCTATGCAGGCTAAAGTGTTGGCACCTGCCGCAACAGAAACGGAATTCGCGAAGCGTGCTTTTGATGTTACGGATTTCGAATATCACGGCGTTGTGCGGAAATTCCATACCGCGAAGGAAATGGCTGGCTTCATGCTTGATCTGTACGACAGCAATCATGTGGTGGGACTTGTGAATGGGGTGACGTACGAGTTTGAGTTGAGAGATGCTATTTTTAATTATGTGGAGAGTACGCGATAGGCTTCCTCATAAGAAACATGGCCGTTCATCAGCGAGCGGCCATGCACATTAACCATGATATTGACGCTTCCATTCGAAAATCTCATCAACAGCTTGATGAGCCCCACCGGATGTCCGAAAGGAATCTTTAGTCATTGCAACAGCATTTTGGAATGACGGAAGGGTGAGCACACGCTCTACAGCTTCACGCAGTTCAGTTGCAGTTAATCCTTGCATTTGTAATCTAATGCCTGCTCCAATATTGACGACTTGCTCCGCAATGACCGGCTGATCCGCGCTTTGTGGGATTACAATTAGCGGAACCCCATAGTAGAGACCCTCATGCGCACTGTTCATTCCACCATGTGTAATGAATATTTTTGTGGATTGTAATATATCTGTCTGTGGAACATAGTTTTTAACGATGAAGTTGTGAGGAAATTCTCCCAAATCATAGATTTGCACTTTGTTCCCAATGGACATAACAATCGTATGATCCGTATTCCCGAATGCCTCAAAACAAAGCTTATAGAAATCACTCGCTTGGTTGAAGACCGTACCCATTGAAATGTAAATTAGGTCCTTCCCCTTGATTGCAGAAAGTTCAAAATGATCTGGCGTTAATCGTGAAGAAATGGAAGGACCAACGAATTTATACGATGGGTCGAAGGCTTCTCCATAAGGTTGAAACTCTCTTGTCGTATACACGATTGTAAGTGGTGCAGGATTACAGAACACTTCATAAGGNNGAGAGTGAATCTGCACACCATATTGTTCCTTTATTTTTACGGTCAGACTTTGAAATCTATCGTCTACAGCTTTTACTATTTCTGCAGGGGCTTCTGTGTAGAATCGTTCCATGATTTGATCAAAAGATTCCTTTGTCTGTGCAAAAGAAGTACAAGAGTTGATTGCAGGAAGATTAAGAATTTGAGCTAGTAAACGTCCACAACCAAACATCGAATCATGGATGATGTAATCGAAATACTCCCCTTTGATCTGTTCAAGAACGCTTGGTATAACGATATCCGCCGTAAGTAAAAGCCCATTGACTCTTTCGAGCAGATAGTCCCTCCCACCTGAAATAAAGGCCTTTATAAATTGTTGATCATCCAATGTCCTTACTATAGCGCCAGTCTCCTCCATACGCTCCCGAAAAGCTTCTATAGTGAAGTATACTACCTCTTCTCCACGAGAAATAAGCTCCTGTACAAAGCCAATCGTTGGATTGATATGTCCCTCTGACCCAGCATTAATAAATAAGACACGCGCCATTTTCCTCCCCCTCCAGTACACCATATCATCTCTCGTTATGTTTTATCATAATTTCCAATCAGACCAAAATAAACAATCGATACTCCGCAAATGAGGTAGAGAATTATTTCAAAAAAATAATTGAATCTATGGTTTCTAGAAGTCTCTTGCATAGCAGTTTCTTTCTGGCTAGACTCGTTTAATTAATTATCACCCGTTCAAAGTCACCCCATACGACAATCATATCATTAGTTACAAAAAGACTCCCGTGACTTTCCCTTAGGCGGGAATACACGGGAGCCTTGAGCGATCCAATCAGCCCTTACATCGCTTTTTCAGCCAAATCGTTAACTAAATTTCTCATCCACTTCCGGGAATAAATCCGGGCGTAACCGAAGCCAAAACGGACAANNCGAGATATACAAGGTAGACAGGCTGCTTCCAGACGTATGATAGCAACAGCCCGGAGGGGACACCTATCAGCCATGTCGCGGTCGATTCCATGCTGAACACGAACTTGCTGTCTCCCCCACTGTTTAGAATACCGCCTGCTATAATCATATTGGAAACTTTGGCCCAAAGAAATCCAGCGAATACGATAACGATATATATGCTCATCTGTTTAGCATCCTCGGAGATATTGAACGCGGAGACATACAGCCTCGAGCCTGCCGCAATGATAACCCCGACGATCAGAGAGATAATGATGCCAAGACGAATGAACTTTTTCGCATGATCGAGTGCGATATCCGTTTCGTTGGCCCCCAAACGGTTGCCAACCAATACCCCAGCTGCACTAGCCAGACCGGACAATAAGCCGATGCAAAGCCCTTGCAATGGGAAGGTAATGGTCATCGCCGTCATCTCCATCGTCCCCATGCGGCTATAGATAATCGCATATACCGTTTCACCCAATACCCAGATCAATTCAGTCAGCAGCAGCGGATACGTCGTTCCAAAAAACTTGCGGATAAGCGGTTTAGGAATGATGAACAAGTTCTTTAGCCCAACAGCACCCGGTAAACGATATCGGTACACGGCACCAATGATCAACAAACATTCTATTACCCTGGAAATAAGGGTAGCAATAGCCGCGCCCTTCAGACCAAGCGCAGGAGCGCCGAAGTTCCCGTAAATAAGTACGTAATTCAGTATAATATTCAAAGCAACAGCAATTAAGCTCACATACATCGGCCATTTAGCATGGCCCGTACTACGCAAAATCGCGGAATACATCATCGTCAGCATGACAGGTACAAAGCCGATCGACATGATTTTCAGAAAAACATACCCATTATCTATTACATTCGCATCTGTCGTGAACATGCTCAGAAAAAGCGGCGAATCGATGAAGACAGCCGCAGAGAACAAGAATGAGAATGCGAANNTCCGAGGCCCAGCACCTGGGAGACACTTTTGGAATCTTTGTTCCCCCAAAACTGGGCTGCATAAATGGATACACCCGTCGATAATCCAGCCAAGACAACCGCGATGATCCCATATATTTTGGTAGACATCCCCACTGAGGCAATCGCCACATCTCCAAGCTGCCCGACCATCAACTGATCCGTCAAATTGAGCAATGCCATCAGTAAGCTTTGAAGCGTAACGGGTACAGCGATTTTATACACACTTTTGTAGAAGTTCTCTTTCTCTGACATGGATCATTCACAACCCCCATATTCTCGATTTCACCGCGTCCATAGCCATTTGCAGTCTATGACTTCGTGTGAGGTTATATCACTTTTTTGTAGCGCATGAGCGTATAATTATCTTTTGGCTGAATTTCTACAACCTTGAACTTTTTCGCAAAGCACAATTGCTGATACCCGTCTCCATCCACTAAAGTAATGTTCGTGGAACCGCCTATGATGATCGGAAGCTGCATCAGAATAATTTCATCAACGATGTCCTGATCGAAGATATGCCAGTTCAAAAAGCCACCGCCCTCGACCATCAAGCTAGTAATCCCGAAGTTGTCTTCCAACTGACGTTCAAGCTCCACGAAATCGACTTTATCCTCACCGCAGATGAGGCACTCCTTCCCTCTTTCCCGGATCTGCTTGATTTTATATTCATCCCGTCCTTTCTCGGTTGTGACAATAATCGTCCTCCCCTCATCCGAGAGCACATTGCTGTCCAGCGGAATATCCAAGGTAGTTGTCGGAATGATACGGATTGGATTCTTATTCTCCTCATACCGATTAGTAAGAAAGGGATTGTCCGTCAAAATTGTATTTTTGCCAACCATAATGCCTTGCACATTGCCCCGAAATAGATGAATGAATTCCATATCCTCACTGGAAAACAAAGAAAAAAGCTCCTTACTCGAATTACCTGCTCCCATAGTGAGCTTACCGTCAATCGAAATTTGGCTGAATATCGTTGTTTTCATTTGTCTTCTCCCCGTCTCTTTTTAGCTTTTATATGCGCCCCAGGATGCTTGGATGGTCTGTTCTATTTTTTTCAATGCTTGTTCAGGACTGCTTAAGGGCATCTCGGTTAAACCCGCATTTAGCGCCTCCCATACATGAATCATGAAGG
>DOJM01000570.1:0-4122 GCA_003529225.1 Paenibacillus sp. | reverse complement strand
AAATAATGGCGCCAATCTTACCGTCAATAAACTGTTCCAGCAGTCCTGTGGAACCGTCGAGACTGACGAGCACGCCTTGATCCATCTTGTCATGGATGAACTCAAGTGCTCGCTTCATTTCAGGGGTTACGATATTCGGCTTTCCATGCTGAACAGGCCAACCACCGAAAGCTGTAAGAAACGGAATAAACCAATAACCCTGCTGTAAATCTGCTCCAATCGGTATGATACCTTGAGCGGATAACCTCTCTGCCGCCTCTTCGAACACGTCCCATGTCGTCGGCGCACTGGC
The DNA here is from genome assembly GCA_003529225.1 of Paenibacillus sp. Taxonomy (GTDB): domain Bacteria; phylum Bacillota; class Bacilli; order Paenibacillales; family Paenibacillaceae; genus Paenibacillus_AQ; species Paenibacillus_AQ pseudetheri. Next base: position 3,830 of record DOJM01000570.1, on the reverse strand, counting down.
GTAAATCTCCGGATTGTAATACATAACCAGATGATTGCCCCGTAATACCGGGATACCATACTGAACACTATCCAGTTGCATCGTTGAAAGTGCGCCTTCAGTGAGTGCATCATCAAATAGCCAGCCCGGTACTTCAGAGTAAAGGCCATTCTCAACATAGGAGGACATATCCGCAGGAACCATCGCCAGATGCGGACCTTGATGAGTGTCCTTAATTTGGTTCAGTCGCGCAGTCAACTCCGTGATGTTCATCACTTGGGGCGTAATTTGTACACCGAAGCGCTCTGTATACAGCTTGCAAATTCTCTCTAACACCTCAATCGAGGTATCTCCCGGACCGTCAAACTCATGCCATAACACGATTTCTTTGCTCTTCTTTTCCATCGCTGCCTCTCCCCCTTAACTAACTTGTCTATGATTGTTTACGAGCACTAAAGCCTGATTTGGTGCAAGCAGTAAGCTGTCTAACGTCTGACCTACGATGCTGCCCGTTAAGGAACTATCCAGCGTCACGGTCATTGGGTAACGCCCAGGTATCGCAGCCTTCAAATCAACTTGGCAGGAGGTATCAGCGCTCAAGTTAAAGCAGCACAGCAGCGTCAGCTCCCCATGCATATACCCGTACAGAACTGTACCTTCCGGTGATTGAGCCACGAAAAAGTTTTCTGGCTTCACTAGCTGGGACCAATCCTTCTTAAATTCACTTAACTCTGTCAGCAGCGGCAGCATCGGTGCAGGATTAGTCCAATTAATTTGCATGACGTTAAAAAAAGCGCGGGAAATCTCCTCTCCGTTCGTATTGTCGCCAAGACCACAGTTGAGGGGCTGCTCCTCATTCATTTCATAGCCCGTCGTCACGTATGGAATTGCATTCGGAAGAAATTGATTAAATACCGCGATCATCCGAGCCACCTCAACACCGCCACGACTCGTGATCCGAGGCGTATCTGCCGTTTCTGCACAGGCGAACACATGAATATTTAACTCAGGCAGCTCCTCTAAGAATGAAACGAGATTGTCCTTATTGATTTGCGTCATGACATTCCATCCGCTGCCAAGCATAATGTTGTAGCCGGTGCTCGCCGCCTTCTTATGATTACGATTGAACAAATCTTCGCTGATCAAGATCGCATTCGGATTCAACTCTTTAATCGTGTCAAAAATACGAGTCAACAACGGAATAGGAAGTACATGTCCAATGTCGATGCGGAAGCCATCAATCCCATACTTTTCGAGATTAAACCGTACTGCCCCCTCCAGCACATCCCAAAGTTCCAGATTCGGCTCCTCACCCGGGTAGTCATTGCATTTAATCGTATCAAAAAGAACATAGGGTGCCTGATCCGAACTTATAAGATGTCTCACTTGCGGAGAGAAGTCCTTGTAGAGGCGCAAGAACGTAATGTCTGTCCAAATCGGCTGCACATCGTTAATCCAATCCGAATGCGCAGGAGCAGTCGTTACCCCCATCTCTTGTTCCACCAAAGTTAATAGCTCGTCTCCAGTTTTAGCAGCTCTTTCCTTTAACTGCTGCCAAAGGATTGGATGAAGTTCATTGGGCGGCGGTGAGAACTTCCGCAGAAATGCTGCGGTTTCCTGGCTGTGATAGACCGTCTCCAATTTGTCAGGCGTACACTCCTCAAAGAATCCAAGCTCAGGAATCGATGGCGGTGCAAAACCTTCTAATTCCTGCATTTTGATCCAATACACCCATTCAGGATGTTCGGTAATGAACGCACTGTTTTTCGCCGTTACACGGGGAATGAAATCAACAACAGTCTTAATATCAAGCAAATGACAAGCTTCTACCAAAGCGCTAAGCTCATCGTGGATCGTAAACTCCTCCATACCATCCAGCAGACTATCGTGTAGGTTCTGATCCAAGTGGAATAACGATTGCACAGCGTAAGGTGACCCGATATCTCCCTTCAGATTCAACTTGCTGTACTGGTTCACTGGAAGCATATATAGAATATTGATGCCCATTTTCTTTAACAGCGGCAGAAGAATAAGGAATCTTAAAAAAGTACCAGATTCAATTGTTCCGTCATGGTTGTAATCCCAAGCTGTCGAATAACGAATTAAGGAAGAATAGATTGCGCTGTCGTCTAAATTCGTGCGTTTCTTAAGCGAATATCTCCACGAAAGCTTGTCTACATANNAAAAATCATATGGATGCACACAAATTTCACCGTCTTTTTCGAAAAGAACACACTCATATTTGCACTCATTCCACACAGCAGGTATCCAAATTGGCGCGACGTCTTTATCTTTGTGTGTAGACAAGTAATCTTGAACAAGTCTAAATTTGCTTTCTTTTCTCATTAACAGATCCACCTCTCGTTGATTGCAGTTCTACGTTTAGGGAACAAAAACCGTCTTTACGGTGTCACTCCCAACCACCTTCAAAGAGTTCAATTCATAGCCGATCAATTCGTTTATTGCTGCCTCGTGCTGATTGAGCTTAACTTTTCTGGTCACCAGTTTCTCCAGTTCAGGTGTCTCAGCGGCAAACCGCAAAGCTTCCTCGAACATGTAGCGGTATTCCCCCGCTGCGATAATTTTGATTGCATGCTGTACGAATTTGGTAGGGGAAAAGGTGTACCGATACTTCGCATTAATTCCAAAAGGCACGATGCGCCCTCCACGCTCAATCCATTCCTCCGCCACTTCGAGCTGAGTGCCCACCGTATCGATAATCACATCAAACTTATGTCCCGCGCAGATTTCATCTACGGTAGCTTGATTTAATTGGGATGGTGTTAGAGCAAAATCCGAGATTTCTCTAGCAAAAGCCAACCGATAGGGATTGATTTCCGTCGCTACCGTGAGCGCAGCTTTTGATTTACTCACCATTTGACTTAACAGACCCATTGGACCCGATCCAAGAACGAGCACCTTATCGTCAGCTGTAACATTAGCTTCTTTGAAATTGTGCAGCACACAGGCAAGTGGCTCAATTAACACCCCCGTCTCCCAGCTCATATGATCAGGTAGAAGGTGTGCAAACGTTTGTACAGTTGAGAAAAAAAAAGTAAATGTCCCATTTCGATTTAAACCCGCAATAGGCATCCCATTTCCATCGGAGCCTATACATAGGTGCGGCTGTTTTTTCAAGCAAAAATAACATTCATTGCAGCTTTGATTCGGATCGATAACTACACGGTCCCCCACCTTAACACGGTCAACATTACTGCCAATTTCGATTACGGTCCCTACAGCCTCATGACCGCGAATGATTCCTGGAACTCCTTCCTCTTTACCGGTTATGACCGCTAGATCTGTTCCACAAACGCCTGTCATCTCAATCCGAATCTTAACTTCATCCGGGGTTACAATCTGTGGCTCTTCCCATTCGCAGAGCTCTAGCTTATCATTGGATGTCCACACCAGCGCTTCCATACGCATTCTTCCTTTCATTTTTCCTATTATCCATATTCAACCAAAATATATCATACCTCCCATGTAAAAGTAAGGTGAATATTGTCGTAAAATGTTCTTGTTTACATTTTTATAAAGTTCCATCTTTACTTGAAAATTGCGTTATATTTCAATAATATGCTTATTCTATTTCTGTAAGACTTTCTATGTAAAATCGCTCCATCATTTGAGCAAATAAACGCCCACAACCAAACATGGAATCATGGATGATGTAATCAAAATACTCCCCTCTGATCCACCGCTTCAGCACCCCCCCTCGGCTGCTCCACACAAAAAAGGGGCTGCCCCTCGGCCACTTTCATGGCTTTTGAGACAAACCCTGTCATTAATCATTATTGACTAATCGAACCTGTTGGATATAACGTCGTACCACCAATCGAAACTTTGAT
>DOJM01000041.1 GCA_003529225.1 Paenibacillus sp. | reverse complement strand
ATCTAGATCCTTACAATATTATTTCGGAGAGCATTATGGAAAAGATCACCCAGCAGCACGGGAGGGATTCTGGCGGCAAGGGGATAGCGCGGTTGCGGTCATTCAAACTGAAAAGGGTGTACTGATTGAACTGCGTGTAGACTGGTCCTCCGTTAGACCGCATAATAAAACTCATTATTTGCTGCAAGGAACTGAGGGAGCGTATATTACGGGCCGCCATCAGTACGAAGAGGATTTGATCTGGTTCAAGAATCTCTCGCCCAAAAATATTGCGGATGGAGAGGAAATGTGGGAGCCTTTAAGCAGTTATCAACCGCTTTATGATCACCCAACATGGATGAAATGGGGCGAATATGCCGCTGGGACGAAACATGGCGGAGGCGATTTTATGGTGCTTGAGGAATTTATTTCTGCCATTCAGGAGGAACGAACCCCTTCAGTGGATGTATATGATGCCGTTACTTGGAGCTCAGTGTTTACATTGTCTATGGAATCTGTAGAGAATGGTGGGAAAGCAATAGCCTTTCCTGATTTTAGAACGAGAGTGAGGAATTGACGGTGGATCAGGCCCTTTCCAAACTTGTAATGAAAAAAGAAATGCTGTCCGACTTGCCTGTTTTTTACTGTCCTGCCGGGTATCTAATTCGTCATTTCGAGCCGGATGATGAACGGAACTGGGAAGAGCTTATACGCCATTCTTTTACAAGGGAAGTTAAATTTGCTCATAAAATCAGTGATCATGTACCCTTGTATTCGGATCGCTTGTTGTTCATTTGCCGCGGGGATCAACCTGTAGCTACTGCTACGGCCTGGGAGTCAGGTAGTGGGGACAATAAGAACTGGTACTTGCATATGGTTGGAGTACTTCCAGAATATTCTGGTAAAGGTCTCGGTTATGCTGTGAGTCTAGCTGTCTTACACAAAATAAGAGATTCAGGGGGAATGGCGGCATGTTTAGAAACCGATGATTTCAGACTGCCCGCCATCCGTATTTATTTGAAATTAGGATTTCAGCCTGTGTACTTGGATGAAAGCCATCCAGGAAGATGGGAACGAATCCTGCAAAGGCTTTGAATTTGTTGATAATTAGGGGGGCTTAATGCCCCTTTATTCATGTTGGAGTTTCAGAAGGGGCCGCATCCAAAAATTATGTTGTCGTTAAGAAGTATTCCTGCTATAGTCATACTGACTTATTAAATGCATTTAATAAGTCAGTATGACTATAGGTGGGAGAGCCATGTCAAGTGATAAAAGACTTCCTTCACAGCAACTCAAATCTGAAATTATTCGAAATATTCGAACAGCATTATTAGAATTAGGAAGGGCTACGAAGGCGGAATTAAGTCAAAGATTACAATACAGTTTTCCAACGATCAGTAAATTTCTAATGCAGATGGAAGAGACTGGGGAAGTGACGATCATTGGCTTTGATGAGTCTAGTGGCGGAAGAAGGGCCATAAGATACGCTTATAATCCGAATTATCGATTAGGGATGGCTATTTTTTTGGAAAAAAATGAAACGAACTATACCATCTATAATTGCATTGGCGATGTTGTAAAAGAAGGGAATTTACCTAGTATTCTTGAGGAAGATGTTAGTACACTGGTCTCGCTTATCGAAGGTGAAAAAAAGGCCAACCCAAAGATTCAATCTGTGGCGATTGGTGTTCCAGGCGCGGTGAAACATGGGAAGATCTTTCTGATCCCAGGTTATGCGAAATATCAGAATCTAGATTTGAAAAGATGTATAGAAGATCAGCTCTCTATCCCCACAATCGTGGAAAATGATATGAATGCCGCTGTAATCGGTTATATGACGCAAAGAAATTTGAAGGAGAATATTTCTCTAATGTATCTGTATTTAGGGAAGAACGGACCGGGAGCTGGGATAGCGGTCAACGGTGAAATTGTTCGGGGAAAGACATTTTTTTCAGGGGAAGTTCAATTTATACCCCAGTATGATAATAAAAATTTCATAGAAGCATTAAATGGAGATCAGGGTGGATCAAGTATGCAGTCGGATCATAGAGTTGATGCGATTAGTCGATTGGTGGCTACAATCACCTCTATTTTGAATCCGCATTATATTATTTTTTGTGAGGATGAATTAGCTCCAGCTATGCTTAATCAAATCGCCGATCGAACTGCTACATACGTTCCTAAGGAACATCTTCCGGAATTAGCGGTAAGTGACTTGAAGCGTGATTATCTGAATGGATTACAAAGTCTTGGATTAGGTTTATTAGTTTCACAACAAATAGATTAGAACATTAAGGAGATAACGATGGCAACTTTTTTTCTTATTATAATTTATTTAGCATTTATTAGTTTAGGACTGCCAGATTCATTGCTTGGATCCGCATGGCCGGTAATGAGAATAGACTTAAATGCCTCATTAGGTACTGCTGGAATCCTTTCGATGGTTATTGCAGTAGGCACAATTGTCTCCAGTTTGATGAGTGGTACAATTCTTAAACGTTTTGGTACGGGAAAAGTGACCCTTGTAAGCTGTATTATGACGGCTGTAGCTTTATTTGGTTTTGCATGGTCTCCTTCGTTAGTATGGTTAATTGTTGCTGCCATTCCACTCGGTTTAGGTGCGGGATCTGTGGATGCAGGATTAAACAGTTATGTTGCTACGCATTATAAAGCCCATCATATGAGTTGGTTACATTGTTTCTGGGGAGTGGGCGCGACGCTGGGTCCGATTATTATGGGTTCTTTTATCTCTGGTGAAGGTCTATGGCGACAAGGTTATCTTACGGTTGCTTATATTCAATTGAGTTTAGTTGTTATTCTATTCGTTACGCTGCCTTTATGGGATAGAGTGGCTGGAAACAATAGCAACCCGAATGCTGATAGCGAACATGAGCTTAATCATCCGGAGTTAGAGCAAGCTGCAGAGAACACAAAACCTTGGAAACTAAGAGGGGTTAAACTTGCGATGTTAACCTTCTTATTTTATTCTGCCATCGAAACGAGTATGGGGTTATGGGGGAGTAGCTTTCTAGTAAATATCAAAGACATCCCTGCATCCACTGCAGCGACATGGGTGTCGGTATTTTATTTAGGGATTACCTTCGGCAGAATGGTGACGGGCTTCATTACGTTTAGAATGAGTAATAAACAGCTAATTCGATATGGCCAACTCATTGCTTTAATCGGTACAGTGCTGTTAGTATTACCACTTCCCACTATAGTTTCACTGGTAGGATTTATGATTATAGGTCTGGGGTTAGCCCCCATTTTCCCATGTATGCTACATGAAACTCCTGTACGTTTCGGGAAGAAGCATGCCCAGTCGATAATGGGCTTTCAGATGGCAACGGCTTATACCGGTACCACGCTGATCCCGCCTTTTATCGGCTTACTGGCCTCGAATTTCACGCTGGGTATTTTCCCTGCGATGATCGTTTTTTTCGCTATCGTTATGCTCTTATGTACAGAAAAGCTTAATAAATACTCAGCTAAAGTAAATGTAGGTTAAATTTGAAATGAATATATTACGGACTTACCCCTCATATATATAGATGTAGAAGG
>DOJM01000040.1:615-4690 GCA_003529225.1 Paenibacillus sp. | reverse complement strand
CTGGAGAGTTAAACATAAGAGATATTACAAACAGAAAAGGGGAGATATCGTATATTATTAACCCGTATTATTGGGGTCAGGGAATAGCAACAGAAGTCGCAATGTTGTTAATTGATTTTGGATTCAATATTCTTAAACTACATCGTATATTTGCGACTTGCGACCCAAGAAATACAGGTTCATCAAAAGTTATGACGAAGGTTGGAATGGTTATGGAAGGTAGAATTCGCGAAGATTTATTAATTAAAGATGGATGGCGAGATTCATTACTATATAGTGTTTTAGAACACGAATGGAAAAAATAATGAAACCATTAAACTCCCTCTATATGATTTAGTTTTCTCACTCAGGCTCTATACGAAAATAGCCTTGTATTAATGAGCGTACTGGAGAATCTCTTCCTCCCTCCGCCTGCTGCTTCGTTCCCAGATGACACTTTTTGCACATTTATCGCCTCTTTAGCACAGTTTCGGACTCCAGTACAGCTATTCCTTCGAAATCGCCCCAAATCGGGTGTCCTTCAGATCTTCTGAGTCCGATAGCGGCATCGTACGTATATATCTGGACAACGAAACCCCCAAAGTCATAATCATGACTACTGGGGGTACCTTTGTTAAGCTTGAAAAGCTACATATTTGTCGCCAAGCAGATTAATAAAATAATTGCGATTATATAACATGCTAGGATGGGACGGATAAAAGCTGAGCGCCGTTTCATTATGCTGATTCGCTAACTCGTGTTGGCCAAGGCGATCATAGCAGAGTGCCAATTGGAGATGCGGCAGCCAGGTATAAAAAATTCCATTTTTCATCCCCATTGAATCGTTATCCCTCGGCAGATTTATGGCAAGCTCATACCAATATGCCGCAGGTTGCAACTGCCCCTTTTCCAGAAGAAGGGCTCCAATCCGGCAGCAGAACTCTGAACGTGGTTTATCGTACTGTAACGTTCTGCATAATGCTTCAAATGCACCGTCTTTATCCCCCAACCGTTCCCGGCATTCGGCAAGCCTTAAGCAAGCTTGAAAATTATCTTCTATCCAGCCCTGTCCACCCGCTAAAAACAGCTCGTAGTATTTGCATGCCTCTTCATTTATAGCATGATCCCTTAATTCATTCGCATAATAATACTGATCCCTTGGAGAGAATGTTTCACCCTCAGCCACTCTTTTTTGGTAAATCCGCAAATTACGGTCCGTATATTCCTTATCCTTCTCATGGGTAATACAGACATCACTACTAAAGGAAGGGCCACTTACCTCAAGATACTCATGTACTGGGCCAATCCATTGAAAATTACAGCTCCGGCGAACTAGCCGATTCCGACGCAAGCTAGCTGTGACATTCCCCGCCTCGTCAAAAGCCAGATTATACTGCATGTTCACGCTGTGAATATGTTTTGGCAGAATCTCTTTTAGCTTTTTAAAAAGAATCTGATCCGCTTCCTTTATATAGTCATCGGCATCCAGCCACAAAATGTACTCCTGAGTAGCTTTACTGAAGGCAAAATTACGTGCGGCACTAAAATTATCGATCCATTCGAAATCGTAAATCACAGCTCCGAAGGACAATGCGATCTCTTTCGTCTTATCCGTCGAGCCTGTATCCACGATAACCACTTCATCTACAAAACTTGCAACGCTAGACAAACATTTATGCAGGCTTTTTTCTTCATTTCGTACTATCATACATAAACTAATCGTAACCATACTCGCCCTCCTAAGCGTCATGTTTAAGATATCTTCTATATTGATATGCAGAGTTAGTGAAATGGACTCCTACACTTGCTTTTTAGAAAGACGCAGGTGCTATTTTTTGTTATAATCAATGCAATGCGTTGTTTATGAATTCAGACATATATAAAGGGGACGTTACCATGACTCAAATTATTAAAACTCTAACTATTGCAGGCAGCGACTCCAGTGGTGGCGCAGGCATCCAAGCGGATCTAAAAACATTTGAAGAGTATGGTACCTACGGCTTTAGTGCCTTGACAACTATTGTTACAATGGACCCGGACAACGGTTGGCACCATAATGTTTATCCAATTGACGCCTCCATTGTTGCTGAGCAGCTAAAAACTATTTTCGCAGGTGGTCCAGTAAATGCCATGAAGACGGGTATGCTGGGAAGTGTTGAAATTGTGCGAGTTGCTGAGCAAGCGATCAAAGAAAATCTACAGACCAATGTAGTGATTGATCCGGTCATGGTCTGCAAGGGCGAAGATGAAGTCTTGAACCCGGACAGCGCGGAGGCTATTCGTGACTTATTGCTACCACTAGCAACTGTAGTCACCCCAAACTTGTTTGAAGCTGGCGTTCTTTCAGGTCTTGGCAAACTTTCCACCCTAGACGATATGAAAGAAGCTGCTCGTCTGATTCATAAGCTCGGTGCACGTAATGTCGTGGTTAAAGGCGGCAAAGCACTTGGGGGCGATCAAGCGATTGATGTCTTCTTCGACGGTTCTGAGTACACCGTATTTCAAACAGCCAAAATCGAGCCTGCTCACAATCATGGAGCTGGATGTACCTTTGCCGCTGCCATTACAGGCGGTTTAGCTAACGGTCTATCCGTTCATGAAGCTGTAGCAAAAGCTAAAGATTTTGTCTCCGCAGCCATTCGCAATGGCTTTGCGTTCAATGAATATGTGGGTCCTGTCTTTCATGGTGGCTACCGTTTAGAACGTTAGAACCCCTAAGCTAAAAAGCCAATAACAAAAATGGCAGTCCAGATGCTGAAATTCAGCACTGAACTGCCATTTTTTAAAGTATCCACGTGCATTTTTGAACCCGCTACTTTTCCCGATCCTGCCATAACGAAAGCAAGTACATAATAAAGGGATGGAGCAAACCAACAAGAGCACATTCNNTATCCCCTTAATATTTAGCGTTTCTATGATCCATTATTCAAAATCAGTAAATCTAATGCTTTGCTTATGCTTACGTCTATTCTGATCATTCCATGAGAGAACGACCTCCAGTTCTTTTGCCCCACTCTTTATAAATAATTGACTAAAGCTAACCGTCTCATTCGGTCTCGTATCATAGCTAAATGGATCAGTTAAGATGATTTTTTCCTGTTTAGAGTCTTGCACTNNCTTAGGTTAGTGACTAATAGCTCGTAACTCTTATATTTTTCCGGTTGTGGCGAAGGCAGTTTACTTTTATGAAGCTCCACCGCCCATTTGGTTGTTTCCTTTACAGGTAGCACACTTCTAACCGCATAAATACTAGAGCCACCAGTAATCATCAAACATAGAATTAGCAGCGTCAGCACAAACCTTCTATTCAATGCTCATATCTCCTCGCTATAGGTATGCGTTTAAGATTCACGAACACTGATTTTTTATGCGTTTTTTGGCAAAAAAAAGTACTCGAATCTAAATTCGAGCACTTCATACACATATTATTTAATCAAAATAGATAAGGCGCTTTTTGGGGCTAAACGGAACGATAAATCATCCTTCCCCTGCAATTTCACAGCTACATTCTCAGCCTTTTCACTATCGTTGAACAGAACAACCGCAATAGAGTGATCTGTATTCTTAAAAGCTACGGATCGAATCACTTCTTGATTAGTAGAAGCGTCAATACGTACAGCCTTAGGGCGAATGAATTTGCTGAAGTGTGCCAGTGCAAAGTAGTCAAGTGTATACGTAAGTTCCTTAGTTTCTTGGTTAACCGTCACAATACCGCGACAAGTACTTTTACCAAAGCCCGGTACAGTTGGACCGTTCTTCTCATCTAAGGCCATATTCCACAAGACAAAAGATTTACTATGATTTCTGAGAATATCAATCCCTGTTCTCATGACATTCGAGAAGGCTTGTTCGAACGGAGGAATCCATTCGCCACCAGAACCTTCTGTGAAATGCACTTCTTTATCCGCGAAAGCTTTTAGAACCTCTGATTGTGCTGAAGCATTCCCGCCATACCAGTGCCAAGCTACACCGTCCACTTCATCTTTCGCATAATCGAGCACTGTTAGTGGATAATCCGGACGATCCCAGTTGTGGTCATAGCAGAGAATTTTTGTATGAATGTTGTTTTTCACGAAGCTAGGCTTGAGATAGTTTT
>DOJM01000040.1:0-542 GCA_003529225.1 Paenibacillus sp. | reverse complement strand
GTGCTTTGGTTCAAAAAGAGGCTCGTTCTGCGGTGTTACCGCATAAGTTGGCAATCCGTGTTTTTCAAATGCTTGAATGTATCGTACAAAATAATCGGCATAAGCCTGGTAATATTCTTGTTTAAGTTCACCGGCGATCATCGATCCGCTAGTCTTCATCCAGCCTGGTGCACTCCATGGTGAAGCCATCAGCTTGATCTGAGGATTAATTTCCAGCGCTTGTTGTAACAAAGGAATAATATCTGCTTCATCATGTGCGATGGAGAAATGAGTTAATTTCGTATCGGTTACCTGTGCAGGCATATCGTTATAGCTATAAATATCTCTAGCATAATCCGATGCTCCCATTGGATTTCTTAATACAGACAAGCCAATTCCATCTTGGGAATCAAAAAGTTTGCTCATGACTTCTTTTTTCTGTTCATTGTCCAGTACTTGGTTAATCAAGTAGGCGGATGAATCCGTAAAGGATGCCCCAAAGCCATCCATTTCCTGAAAGGTTTGATTCTCATCAATATTTCCAATAGTGGTCGCCTCAGCGT
>DOJM01000489.1:23115-26867 GCA_003529225.1 Paenibacillus sp. | reverse complement strand
CAACAAGGGATTCTCGACCATTCTCTGTATGATAAGCTGGACGGTGGAACATAACGACAGTCCATTTTTTATCATTCTGATCCAAATCGTCTTTTAACCATGCTGCTTGATCATTCATCTGTTCCTCTGTGCCTTCTGAGTTCAATACGACAAAATGAGTATCATCGACTTCATAAGAGTAAGCATATTGCAGTTGCGATTCTGGTCCGTTTTCCGGGAAATTTGCACCTTTGGTGAACACATCTTTCCCTTCACTCTTCACATCATGGTTGCCCAGTGTTAGTGCAGCCGGGAGTTTTGTTGCATAGATAGAAGATGCTAGCCAGAACTTTTGCCATTCTTCGAATGCGCCGCCTACATCAACCATATCTCCACCATGCATAATAAACTGTGTTGATGGATATTGTGTCAATGCGTTAGTCATTAGCTCTTGATAGATTTGTAATCCTGGTAGTTGATTCGTATGGGAATCCGTAATAAACAAGAATGAGGTCGGTGTTGATTTATCCTGATCGACAGTAGAATATTCATGCCACTCCGACCATTGGTCTTCATAGCCAACACGATATTTGTAAGTGGTATCTGCTTTCAAGTCCTTAACCAGGACATTATGAAACCGGATTTCACCCTTCGTTCCATTTTCCTTCATACTAAGCACCTGCAGCTCACTCTCGGCTTGCTGCTGCTTTACATTATTGATGTCTGGGCTTGCTCCTGCTCCCCATTCACCAGCTTCGATGTATTGAATATAAGTAGAGGTTTGATCTGGTTTTGTTTGCCAGGCAGCACTCAGTTGTGAAGACATATCCTCTGCGACATAGGTTTGAATATATTGCGGTTCATTCGTACCATACTGCTCTACCACTTCATAATTGATAACCTTACTGTTCTGATCACCGATGACAGCTTGAACCTGATAGGTTCCAAGTGCCAATGTAGTGAGGCCTGTCATTAACTGTCCTTTAGCATCNNAAGGCTGCCGCTCAATAACTGACTACTAACATCAGCTTCCGAGATATAACCTGTTGTTTGTCCGTCTGCGAGAATAACCTCGTAAAATCCTTTCTTAGCTGCTGTTGAAGCATAGTAACGTTCACCAGCATTTGCAACCATGATTACATTAGAAGATGTATCATCATCCTCATATACACTAGACGTAACAGTGTTAACTGTAACGACTGAGCTTTGCTTTAATAATCCAGTGAAAACAATATCCGCACCTTCATACGGCTTGCCTCCATGGTCTAACACTGTAAAGGTAGAAGGTGTACCCAAACCAACTCCCGTCATTTTCAGCTGATAGGGGAAACCGATTGTATAATGAATGGGTGCAGCTAATGGTGTACTCGTCTGAACGCCGCCAGCAGTAAGACTCGCATTACTCATGGTTATGGTTTTATACGCTTCGCCACGCTCTAAGACGGCATAAGAGCTCACTCTGAAGTTAACAGTAACGACATTTTGAGCTGCTGCTATTACGTTATCAAGTGCTACTTGAACCATNNAGGTTAGGGAAACTCCAGCCGCCTGAGTAATGCTTTCAACTTGAAGGGTGCTTGCATCATAATTCAAGCTGAATTTTGCCTGCTCTGCTTTCAAGTAATCTTTAACATTAATATGAACAGGATAGATTTCATTACTTACTGCTTCTTCGTCTGCAGTCATGAACAAACGCTCTCCTGCATTTATTGTGAAGGTGAGTTTTTTTGCTGCCGGGTTACCATTCTTGTCTTTCACTTCTATCACAAGCTCATGATAACCGCCATCTACATATTCTCCTGGGTAAGTTAATACATTTGTATCTGGAGAATAGTGCACTTCTTCCGTAATATCCGTTCCATCCAACTGAACAGATAAGGTACCCAAATCCAGACCTGATCCGTTATCGGTCAGCTCAACTTTCACTTCATCAAGTGGAGTGTTTAAGACTTCATTTTCAACAGGGGCTATAGGTTTAATGGCAGGAACGTCCTTATCCTCATCAACTTCATCATAGATAAAGGTAATATCATCTACCCAAATAGAGCCCTTGTTTTTCTTGCTCATATTCGATTGTTTCAATTGGAAAAACAATTCAAGAACAATTGGACCCGGTTTACCCTGCGGAACATCTGCCTCGATATATTTCCAGCCGGACCAGTTGATACCCACTTGATTTACATCATAAAATTCTGCCTGGAAAGAAGATCCGCCTATATCTCTAAATTTTGTCGTCAGCAAATGTCCTTCATTGTTTGCATAAACCCACATGCCTACTTTAGTAGGGTAACCTGTTACTGGGATATTCCCCGTTTTATACCCGACTTCAATTTGAGAGGGGTTATCTACTATGCCGATCATATCGTAATCAATTCTAGCCGAATATTGTCCATTTCTTACAAGCTTCTTGTTATCTTCCAAATGCAGCGCAGCATTATACATACGTTTAGGATTAAATTTCACATCATTGATTCCATCTTCAAAATCTTCGATCACGACGGATGGCGTAGCATCATCTGCTGCGTAGACATAATTATTTTGACTAAAGCCTGCATTAAACCCTCCTCCTAGCAACGTTATCGCTGATGCAATCACTATTGTCTTACGTAATGTATTCATTGCGCTTATCCTTCCCCCTGTTAGTAAAGTATTGATCAATGAGTACTATAACAGTTCAATGTAAAATTAAACCTTTGCTACTATTAAAGATTTAAATTTTATGCACAAAAATTCTTTCTTGGCGCGTAAATAGCTAGCATATTTATGTCGTAAGATACAAGAGCCACAAAGAGGTGGCATTACAGCTACTCAAGCTTCAATGGCTACGAACTAGAACTATTGAATTTACGAAAAAAAAGACACCCTAGATGGTGTCTTTACTGATACTACGTATGACGGACAACCGGATGGTGAAGTGATTCCAGAACACCACCTCGTTCGTGTTATGGACAACTGAAGAATAACCGGGACTGTTTCTTTTGTAGAACATCTACTTATGAGACAGCCCCTTTTTTCAGGAAGATTACTCTCCTTGGTACCCTGTTAGCTGCTAGATCTTATAAATGTAGCTTCTAGTCCCTATTCTTGAAAACACAGTGCACTCAGAGCCTCTATTTTCCGCTCCGGTTAAGACAGAACCTGAAGATAATCTCTGTAAATAGTTAAAATCTGGATGAATGGATTCATTCGTAAGAAAAGCTGAAATATTACTTCCAGGCACTCTTTCCCCATTAAGAGAGTCTATAATGATTTCTCCAGTGGTTATCCCAATACCATGGCCATAGAATAGGTCCTCCTCAAGCTTAACAGCGTTCTCACCCTGCCATTCTGGCTTGCTAGGAGCATGATCTGGATTCCTGAAATACACAATNNCGCAGCATCTGATCCTTATTATAGTTCGTAACTAAGCGTAGATTCTCATCGTAGTTCCAGTCCCATAAAAATAAATTCTTAAAATACCTATTAAAGACTTCTTCACCTATAGCCTCAATTGTCGCCCTGTACATAACAATAACCATCGCTGTCGCGCATTCGAAGGCATATAAATGTCCGTTCTGAAAAATGTCTTTAACCCCAACCGAAGGTGCCACACCAGCATTCAGCTGAAGTCCTCCGATATCTGTACGCGTCCAAAACTGCGGATTGCCGCGTGACTCATCAAATGTTGCAAAATCCGCTCCACTGTTATTTAAACCTTCGGCCGAATCCACGATGCTTTCTCTCATTTTCCGTTCAAAGTCAAGGGCATCGGGTGAACGAACTTCCTTCACCAT
>DOJM01000489.1:21423-22990 GCA_003529225.1 Paenibacillus sp. | reverse complement strand
ATTATTCCTGTGCCTCAACAAACCACTGATTGAGCTGCCGGGTCTCTTCTGTCAAAATATCCAAATATATAGAAGTGCGGTATCCTGTATCCTTTAAGCTTTTGCCCGTGATTTCCGCAATTCGATTTAATCTGTACAGCAATGTGTTGGTATGAATATGTAAAAAAGCGGCGGATTCCTTCAAGTTTCCACTGAGTGATAAATAAACGGCAATTGTTTTTAGAAAATCACTTTTATGCTCGCGATCATGCTCTCTAAGCGGATACAGCAGAGGACTTTTACGGGTTCGACTGCGTTTTTGCTCCATAATAGCCGGAATATACGCCCAAAATCCAATATCCTCATACAATAGTAACTCCCGACCATGGAAAGGCAACAGCTTCTTAATCTCCAGAATGGACCCCGCTTCCCAGTANNGGTGTAATCCAGGCTACAACCTGCAGCTAACACACAGCTTTCACTCCTACGCATATCATCGATAATTTTGTGCATAAATGAAGACAGACCACCCGTTCCTTCCATGCGAAAGCTGAATGAAAACAATATAATCAGCCGATTATGCTCTGCCGTCAGAAACAATAATTGCAGACCCGGATAAGAAGCCATGGTTTGCCGGAACCGAAGCACGAAATGATCATTGATGACCTTGTCACTCTCAAACACGCTAATATAATATTTTTCCGGCAAAAGAATCGACCAAACTTCCGCATCCTGTTTGATATTCGCTTCATTGTCATAATGGGAGGTGAGCAGCTTCCAGAAAAAATCCTCCTGCGTTTTCTCCTGCTTCGTCTTCCAACCCCGCTGTTTCAATAAATAACGACCAACGATGGCCGCCGCTTTCTCTACAATATTCTCTGCGTGTCCTTCAACCAGATTACCTGCATCCACAACCCATATATACCCGAGAATTTCCTTCTGATGTTTGATGCAAACAGCCAGACGTGGCCCAAGCCCTACTTCCATGACCGCAGGAATCCGAATCGGACGTGTAGCGCTTTCAAGCTGCTGCATAATCCCCTTCTTGCGCAAGCCTATAATGACAGCGTTAGGCACGCGCTTTCCAATAATGGTCGAAATTCTCGCGGAATCACTCTCAAATTGATGGGAGCTGTATCCGATCACATGGTGATTGCTGTCCTCAATCGTAACTTGGGATTGAAGAGATTCACTAATCGCATCTGCCAACGATTCCATACTATCGAAGAAACGATCGAACAATGGATCCTTATCCGTCACTAGCCCCACCCCTGCCTGAAAAAATATCCNNTCCGAACCTTGAACTTTAGAGTGATTTTATTATAGTATGCGTGCTTCCGGCTGACTATAAGATAATGGGATGGAGGGCGAGATGGCGGGGTTATGGAGTGGCGTGGGACGGAGTAGCGAGTTACGGGAAGCGGGGTGACGGAGTGGTGCGACAACACTTAAACCGCTACTTGAGAGAGCCCCCTTATAGTTTTGAGGGAATTCCTCCCTGTAATTCCTCCAATTCAGGCACAATCGGGGATATTCTTCGTATTTATAGGGGGGATTTCCCTAAAAGTCAACTCCAACAAACCTCTCA
>DOJM01000489.1:20971-21378 GCA_003529225.1 Paenibacillus sp. | reverse complement strand
CACATAGTTGGAACTAGCTACTTTTGATCGAATTTAAACCAACTTCTACGGAGTGTCTATCCACCTTTAGCGTCGCACTGGCAACATCCAATGTACCTAACATACACCACAAACAACTTAGCTACTTTTAACAACAAACCAACAAACATCCACCCGATCCAACAATCTTCATAACGCAGTCCTACAGCCTTTAACACCGAACTAGTAGATTTCTGCTGGATCTAGCATACTGAAGGCCACTCCTAGCTACCTCCTAGATCAAACTAGCCGACTTCTACCGGATCTCCCTACTTCGAAACTGAAGCTAGCCAGAAGTATTCCGCCCAGAGACGATAAACAGCAAACTCCCATAGCGGGAATTTGCTGTTTATTGGTTTCCATATTATCACTCATTTGGAACGCATCTA
>DOJM01000489.1:12315-20867 GCA_003529225.1 Paenibacillus sp. | reverse complement strand
CAGCACCCGGCATATTAGCAACAGAATAATGCAGCACGCCATGCTTGATAAATACAGGATTATCATGTGTTGTCACTCTGTCGATCGTCTCTACGATACCACCTTGGTCAATGGCCACATCGACAATCACCGATCCCGGCTTCATGGCCTTGACCATTTCTTCGGTAACCAGCTTCGGTGCTTTTGCACCCGGAATCAACACCGCACCTACCAACAGATCTGCCTCAGCTACCACTTTGGCAATATTGTAAGGGTTAGAGATCAACGTGTTGATCTGTGCCCCAAAAATATCATCTAATTGACGCAATCTTTCTGCACTGAGGTCAACAATTGTAACATCAGCACCCAAACCGATAGCCATTTTCGCAGCGTTTGTACCTACTACTCCACCGCCGATAATGCTAACTTTGCCACGACTAACCCCGGGAACACCGGAGAGAAGAATCCCTTGTCCGCCATAGTTTTTTTGCAAGAACTGAGCGCCAAGCTGAACAGACATCCGGCCCGCTACTTCACTCATCGGTGTTAATAACGGCAAAGTCCGCTCATGAACAACCGTCTCATATCCGATGGCAAAGACACCCTTGTCTTTGAGCGCAGCGGCCAGAGATGGTTCAGGCGCAAGATGCAGATACGTGAACAAGATAAGGCCTGGACGGAAATAAGGGTACTCGCTTTCCAGCGGTTCTTTCACTTTCATCACCATTTCGGCAGAGCTCCAGACCGTGGCTGCATCCTGAATCAGTTCTGCTCCGGCAGAAGCATACTCTTCGTTTGGAAATCCGCTTCCCACACCAGCCCCAGCTTCCACCAGCACTTGGTGTCCTTCTTTAATAAGGCTAACTACACCCGCAGGTGTTATGGCTACACGATTCTCATTATTTTTAATTTCTTTAGGCACTCCGATAATCATCATTCATCTCTCCCGTCTAATGTAGACCCCTTATGTAAATAATGATAACATACGTTTAGCATTCCCAATTTGGTAAAAAATTAAAATATTATCTATCATCATTGTGTTTTTACACAAAGGATTCGTCTTAAACCGCCCATAAACTTCAGGTTCATTTGGTACCCAACACAACCCTAATCATTATCTCATAAAAGAAGACACCGCTTAGAGTGTCTTTTTGACGGTTTTGTATGAAATAAAAGCACTACTACCATAATGGAATGTTATGTTTAGTGACGCGTATTACTTTGACAGTAATAACAACACCGTTTCTAGGATTACATTTACCCCTTTTTCACAGTCTTCATAGGAGGTAAACTCCTCTTCACAATGACTTTTTCCCTTCACACTAGGTACAAACACCCTCGCGGATGGCAGAAAGCTGGCTATGAACTGAGCATCAGGCCATGCCAACTACGAGCCCCTTCTTCATTTGTAAAATTCACGTGATGTTACAACGAATTAGAGGTAGCAATAAGTAAACTAAAGTAGTATATACAATCTTTTGATACGAAGGGTAAGCTAAAGATAGCTATTTATCCAGTTCTATCAAGGAAAGGAGCAGCACATGAATCTAAGCATTGTGGTCCCTGTATACAATATTGAACATTATATAACCCCTATGTTTGATTCACTCCTTACCCAAAGTGAACCGCATTTCGAGGTCATTATCGTGGACGACGGATCTACGGATAACACCTACAACGTGATAGCAAATATTCTCGCACTTCACCCCACCCTTTCCTGCAAAGTCATTCGAACAGAAAATCAGGGGGTTAGTGCGGCTAGAAATAGAGGCTTAACAGAAGCTACAGGGAAATATGTGCTGTTTCTGGATGGTGATGATTATATCTCTACAGACTTAGTACGAACCATTCATACCTATACTCAACCATCTGACCCCGAGGTTATTTGCTGGGGATATAGCCATGTCACAGAGGATGGAGTCACTACTTTGAGCTACGCCTCTGCATATAGCGACATCACAGNNCGTGAACAAAAGCTTACGAATATGGACAGGGAGCATAGCGTATAAACGGGAGATATTACTCCTTCATGGACTCCAATATACGGAACGCTGTGTGAATGGAGAAGATCAGGAATTTATCTACAAAGCCTTATCCAGAGCCGCTAGAGTCATCACATTACCGGATATATTATCGTTTTATTTACAAAGAAATACGTCGATTTCCAATAGCTATAATGTGAAAAAATTTGATGTCGTAGCCGTATTCAAACGGGTTGATGCCTATTTCGAGGCCCATCCCTTTGAGCAGCTAGATATGATATCTCCTTATATAAGAAATCGCGAGTTGATCGAGAATTATTTTTTCAACCTAAAGACTTGTCTAAATGGGACAGAAGGCGTAAGTATTCAGAAGTTACTTCGCGACATCGACCATACCTATCCGGAACTAAACCAAGAAATGTATGAACTCATAAGACGTTATAGAGGGAATGACCGAAGATTAGCCCTTTATATCCGAGCATTCTTAATCTCCCCGCTTCTATATCACAGATTCATTTCTGTGGAGAGAGGCTTATCCAGGTTCAAGCGAAAGGAATCTAGACTATGAAAAAGATGCTGATCTATGCCTATACCGAATTCAATTTGGGCGATGATTTATTCATTAAGGTGCTATGTGAAAGATATCCGGATACCGAATTCAGAATCTGCGCTCCAAGCCTATACAAGCGAATCTTCAAAGAGATCAAGAACCTCAAAGTGTATCCTTCCGATTCTATTTTTTTTAGAGGCATTGCCTTTATTTGCAGAAGGTTAAAGATACATAATTTGGCGCAAAAATATATGGCAGACCGCTCCGACGGTGTTGTTCATATCGGCGGCTCGATCTTTATGCAGGCAGATCACTGGAAAGAGCATTTCAAGAACGCAGAAGCCATCCGGAATAAGAATAAGCCCTACTATTTATTAGGCTCTAATTTCGGCCCTTATACAGATAAAGAATATTATGAGGAACACAGGCGGATTTTTAAAGACTATACAGATATCTGCTTCAGAGAACAGCACTCTTATGATTTATTCGAGGATCTGGATAATGTCCGTTTAGCGCCAGATATTATTNNCCAAATCTTCAAACCGAACCCGAGGATTACATCGTCATATCCGTCATTAAACCTTCTGCTAAAGATCTGAACGGTTTTGACAACCTCTATTATGAAAAAATGAAAGAACTCGCAATTTATTTCATTGAAAAAGGCTACGCTGTTCATTTTATGTCATTTTGCGAACATGAAGGCGATCAGCTGGCGATTGAAGAAATCCAGAGTCTTATGGGCCCCTCCTATGAGGATGCCACTCAAGTGCATTTATATAAAACGAATATAGAAGAGGTATTGGCCGTTCTAGCTCATTCCAGCTTTATCGTAGCTTCAAGATTCCATGCGATGATCCTCGGCTGGGTATTCGGTAAACCAGTGTTTCCCGTCGCTTACAGCAAAAAAATGATCAATGTAATGGAAGATGCCCAGTTCAAAGGGTTATATACCGATTTCACTACACTGGAGCAGCTCCAGCCTGCGCAGGTTTTTGAAAGTATGACTACTCACTACATGGATGTCACGCCGCAAGCCAAACATGCCGAAAGACATTTCGAGCATCTGGATACGTATTTATCGCTTTTCGAAAGGAGGATACGTTATGAGAGCCAAGCGGAGCATTCTTAACTTATCCTTTGGACTCGGAAGTCAGCTCATCACGATCATCCTCGGTTTTTTTATCCCCCGACTGATTATGGTCAACTATGGCTCAGAGGCCAATGGTTTAATCGCTTCTATTGTGCAAATTATTAGTTATTTGGCACTGCTGGAAGCCGGCGTAGGCGCCGCTTCGATCCAAGCCCTATACAAGCCAGTAGCTTCGGATGATAAGAACCACATTAACTCTATTTTGGCCGCCACCTCTAGCTATTATAAAAAAACAGGCATTTATTATTTCTTCGCCGTCCTCCTAATCGCGGCCCTGTATCCATTAGTGATCACTTCTGACATCGATCGATTATCGATTATGCTCATTATTTTGCTCACTGGGATGGGCGGAGCGATCAATTATTATTTTCAAGGGAAATTCAAAGTGCTTCTCGCTGCAGAGGGAAAAAGCTATGTAGAGACCTCTATAGTCACCGTAGCCAACATCCTGAACAATGTGGTTCGGATCCTGTTATTACTTCAAGGTGTGAACATCATTGCTGTGCAAGCTTCCTATTTCATATTGACCATACTTCAAATCGTTGTCTTCTATATCTATATCANNCCACTACAAATGGATCAACTTAAATCTCAAACCAGACTATGCAGCCATTGGTCAAAAAAATTCCGTCTTAGTCCATGAGATCTCCTACTTGGTGTTTAGAAA
Organism: Paenibacillus sp.; assembly: GCA_003529225.1. Lineage (GTDB taxonomy): Bacteria > Bacillota > Bacilli > Paenibacillales > Paenibacillaceae > Paenibacillus_AQ > Paenibacillus_AQ pseudetheri. Next base: position 16,539 of record DOJM01000489.1, on the reverse strand, counting down.
TACCGACGTGCTGATCCTGACTATATTTACGAACTTAAAGATCGTCAGCATTTATGTCATGTATAACATGATTTTTACGATTGTAGATAACATCGTCCAAACCATAAACGGAAGCGTGAAAGCTGCCCTCGGGCAAAGCTACCATGAGAGCAAAGAAGCGTTCATTAAATTTTATGATGCTTACGAAGTGTATTTTATGGGGCTCATCTTCGCGATTCTAACAGTGGCTTACATTCTAACTCTACCTTTTATGAAACTGTATACCGCCGGGGTAAATGACGTGAATTATATCGATATGTGGCTGCCAATCCTGTTCGTAGTCATCAAATTATTAACCAATGCCAGAACTTCCTCCAATAATGTGATTACCATCGCCGGGCATTTCAAGAACACTCAGAACCGTTCCATTTTAGAATCCGCTATTAATCTGGTGGCATCTATAGTCTTCGTTATCTTCATGGGGATTTACGGTGTACTGATGGGAACAATAGCCGCCCTCTTATACCGCTCCATAGATATAGTGATCTACGCTAGCAGACATCTGCTGGATCGGAGCCCTTGGGTCACCTTTAGAAGATGGCTAACAAATGCAGTGGTTTTTGTAGGGATTATTCTGATCTCTAGCGCTATCAATATCCCCATCCATTCCTATGCGGGAATTATGTTGTGGGGTGTACTGCTAGGACTTGTGATCTTGCCTGTCTATTTCGTAATCGCCTCCTTGATGGAGCGGGAAGTATTCCTGTATACGTGGGGGCATCTCAAAATATACCGAGCTAAGCTCAAAAATAAAGTTATTGCTAGGCCTAAGGTAAGTAGTTTATCCAAATAACACATCAGGAGGACCCTAAATGGATCATAGCGAGGTTTTGCAGCAAGCCTGTTACGTCTTTTTAAATGACCTTAACGATGGAATCAACCATTCATCTGCCTTTCAATTGGATGATCAAGAGATATTCCAACGATGCCGCCTGATTGTAGATAAAGAACAAAATCCTCAAACNNCTTATCTGAGGTGATCCATGCTTATCTCACAGGGAGAGCTTCAGAAGATGCACTAAGGTTCTATCTGTCAGAGCAATTCCGTATTGTGAACGAAGAAATCGACGGGTTAATCCATGGGATCGTTGCAATCAAACACCAGTCCTCACATAAGGATACTTCACACCCGGCACTTCTTGCCTTAGCCGATTATCCCAAGGTCAGTGTCATTATCACTACTTACAATAGAAAAGCATTCCTGTATCAGGCGATCCAAAGTATCTTAAAGCAAGACTATCCTTATATAGAGATCACAGTTATTGATGATTGCTCTACAGATGGCACGGAAGAGTTAATGCAGCAAAGCTTCGGAGGCGATTCACGGGTAATCTACATGCGGAACGAAAAGAATAGCGGGCCGGGAAATAATCGCCGTAAGGCTTTTGCTGCTCATGGTGATGGTGAGTATGTTCTTTTTCTCGATGATGATGACTATCTGATTGACATGAATTATTTAAGTAAGGCTGTGGAATTTCACAATCACCATCCCGAAATATCATTTGTAGCTGCTAATGTGTTTATTGAATTTTCAAAGGCCAAGCAACTGAAGATCAGTAGCCTACAGCTAAGCAAGATTATTAAGAAGCAGGATTATTTCATGAATTTCGAGAAAAAAANNGTGAGGCTTTAATGGCTATGGATATCCTAAATATGAACATGGTTAACGATGCTTCTATTTATCTGCGTTCCTTATTGGTCGGTGATGCTGGCTTCATAGACACCCTTGCCGGTGTATACAGATTACACGGGGACAACATTACCTTTAATCTGAGTCAGGGATTCTTAATTGAGAATCTGGAGGAGAAGCTGTTAATTAAGAATATGGCCGTTCAGAAATATGGCTATCACGAGCAGGAAATGACGGAATGGTTTAACCATAATGCTTATGATACGATCTCATACTATTTATTAAATTCTGCGAAAGACGCTACAGACTTTAAATTCATGTATGATTGGGCCCTTAACCATTCCCCGCCGATCTACAATCCATTAAGAAATGAATTCCGTACAAAGCTTATTAAAAAACAATTATTACGGATCTCATTACTTCGGACGCTGCTCGGAAGATGATTCACGCATTAGCTTATCGAGCAGCAGTAAGAATCCTTTTACCTCTTCTTTAGGGATGTCGGCGTATTTGTCTCCAATACTGATCTCACAATAAGAAGTATGTTCTCCCGTTGGTCTTATCGCTGCGCTTAAACCGATTCCTGTTGCCTCATATACAGAAGACAGGATCGGTTCAATACTCTCCCTAGACATTTGAAAATGCATATGAAACATATTAGAAACAGGCTCAGCAGGTAACGTAGTCACAGCGTGACATTGATTCACTAAGGCGGCAAGCTCCTTGGCTCCTTCATAATACTGCTGCATCTTATCTACTCTTTGCCGGTAGTAGTAATCAGAGGAAATTATGTATGGGTACAGACTGATTAGGTCACCGCCATGCCGCCGCTTCCATATCTTCGATTGCTTCGTAAAATCCTCGTTTCCTGCAAGAATCGCACCAGCAATTCCCCCGATTCCTTTATACAGTGAGATATAGACACTATCAAAGAGGGCGCAGATCTCAGCAGCTGTCTTGCCATAATAGGGAAGCGTCTCAAGCAGCCTTGCCCCATCCAAATGCAGTTTGATTCCGCGAGCACGGCAATGTGCAGAAATCGCTTCAAGCTCCTTATACTCCGGTAACTGTCCGCCAATCTCACGCTGCGGTAATTCAAGCAGCAGACAAGCAATATCTTCCTTCATATGTAATACATCATCCAAGGTGATTAGTCGATTCTCGTCCGCAAGTAGGACAGGCTCAATATGATGCAACTCCTTCAACCCATCCTGCTCATGGATCTCCAAGTGACATAAGGGATGATATGCGACCCTTTTCAGTCCTTTTTCATCACACCATATTCTTAAGGCGATTTGCTGTGCCATTGTTCCACTTGGAAAGAAGACCGCTGTCTCTTTACCCAGAAGCTTCGCCATCTCCGACTGGAAATCCTCAATCACCTTTCCAGATCCATAAATGTCAGATGGTGTACTATTTTCTACAGCTTCAAAGGCTTCCTCCAAGACTTGAACATCTCGATTCCCATGTCCTACGATTCGATAAGTCGTTTCATTAAAGGCCTCTTGCACTGATTTTTTTCCGTTCATTGGTAGAATTGCCCCTTCCGTGTTTACCTTGTCCCTAATATAGACGAATTTCAAAAAATCCCATCTTAATTTTACCCGATCTAAGGTGAAAAAACATGAGCGCTGTGCTACAATATTGGAATTGCAACGGCAATCTTAGGGAGGGTTATTGAATCACATGCTCATCATTGGTATCGCCGGCGGCACCGGCTCGGGAAAAACAACCGTAGCCCGCTCCGTCATTGACCGTCTTGGAACAGGAAAGGTAACTTTCATATCTCAAGATAACTACTATAAAGATCATTCACACCTCAGCTTCGCTGAACGTGAATCCATCAATTACGATCATCCTTTCGCTTTCGACAACGAGCTGCTTATTGAGCATCTTAAATGTCTGCGAGAAGATAGGGCCGCATATGCACCGGTGTATGACTTCACAGTTCATGCCCGCTCCACTACGGAGACGGTAGAACTGAAACCCAACAATATTGTAATCATCGAGGGACTCCATGTTCTATCCGACGAGAACCTCCGTGATATGCTTGATATCAAAGTTTTTGTTGATGCTGATCCTGATGTACGCATCCTCCGCCGGGTACTCCGCGATATCGAGGAACGTGGTCGGAGCATCCAGTCGATCCATCACCAATATTTGAGCACGGTTAAGCCGATGCATGAAGCTTTTATTGAGCCATCCAAAAAATACGCCGATTTGATCATCCCAGAAGGTGGCCATAATGAGGTCGGTATCCAGTTGCTGTCCATCCTAACTGAGAAACATTTATATAACGATTGGACGTCTTAAAAGTTCTTAATTACCTAGTTCTAACTCTAGCTGTCGAGATTCTCTCGACAGCTTTTTTACGAGTTCATCCCCGAATCTGCAATAGATTATTCAAAGAACTCTCAAAGAAAACCTTCAAATGTGTACCCCAGTTATAACATCGCAAGACGCATATCTGTTGGCGGATTCTTTGAGCGGGTCGAAGCCTTGATAGCACTACAGTGGATGTTAACCTTTTTTGTAAAAGTACCCACTGGGATGGA
>DOJM01000489.1:3254-12258 GCA_003529225.1 Paenibacillus sp. | reverse complement strand
CCCCTTTTCTTATAGTCAACAATGCGAGCATCCCGTAGGATCTTTAAGTGGTGTGAAGCCGCTGGCCTGCTTATTTCGAATTTCTCTGCGATTTCCCCAGCCTTCAGCGACCTGACACTACAATATAGATCTCGTAGATTCTCTAACGATTAATTCTGCAGGGAAAATCTGATGCGCATGATTGACCTTCTTATTAATGAGATCAAACAAAATCTTAATCGACGCTTCCGCAATTTCTACTACTGGCTGTTTGATGGTAGTGATAGAAGGATTATAATAGAAGGAAATATCCAGTCCGTCATAACCAGCTACAGAGTATTCTTCTGGAACTCGCTTGCCTGCTTCAAATATGGCTTTACAAGCACCGATGGCCATACTATCCGATAAAGTGAAAATAGCGGTAAACTCTTCCTTTGACTCCAACAGTTCTTTTGTAACCGTATACCCGTTTTCCATACTATAGCTATCAATATCCTCTTTCATTCGCCGTACTAGCCGTTCATTATAAGCTATTCCATGATCAGAAAGAGCCTTTTTATACCCTTCATATCTCAATTTACCGATACTCACATCATCTTCAGGCGCGGTAATGACTGCGATTTTCTCATGTCCCAGATTACATAAATAGTCTACAATTTTATAGCTCTCATTAAAGTCATCTACAGATACAGAAGAATAGTTACTTAGATCAAACTCTTCCGTCATCCCAATCGTGCTGAGGACAAATGGAACCGTCAATTGCTGTAATTTTTCTTGAGAGTGTGAGAATAATCCCCCCAGGAACACAATTCCCTTCAGGCGCTTTTCTTTCTCCAGCTCAATTGCCACTTCGATCTCATCTTGATTCTCATCGACTCGCTGCAGGATAAAGGAGTATTTCTTTCGCTGGATCTCTTTTTCAAATACTTTAATCATCGGGCTGAAAAATGGATTAGATATCCCTTTGATCAATACTGCAATCGTTTTCGAATCGGAACGTTTTAAATTTCTGGCACTGTTATTCGGTACATAATGGTTTTCTTTGATGACTTTCATAACCATCGCTTTTGTTTCTTCATTAATATCCGGATGATTATTTATCGCTCTAGATACTGTAGTCACGCCAACCCCACATAATTTGGCGATATCTATGATAGTCAATCTCTCCATTTCTACCTTTCCTTTACACGTTAAATAAGAAAGTAGGGGATTCTTGAAGAGAAGACTCAACAAGAAAAGCACCCTACTCGCTTCTACATACATATTCTATTTAACCCTTAACGGCTCCTGCAACGACACCTTCGATAATATATTTTTGGCAGGTGAGGTAGAAAATAATGATAGGTACAATAGCTAGAACTAGCATCGCCATCATTGCTCCCATATCAATCGATCCGTATCCACCTTTTAGGTACTGTATCGCAATAGGAATGGTTTTGTATTCAGTACCGATCAGTAGGTCAGGCAACAGGAAGTCATTCCATACCCACATTACATTAAGAATCGCTACGGTTACAGCTATAGGCTTAAGGATGGGCAATACCACTTTAAAGAACGCCTGCGGTGGATTACATCCATCAATCATAACCGCCTCTTCAACCTCCAGTGGGATGGACTTCACAAATCCACTAAACATAAATACCGATAGCCCTGATCCAAATCCCAGATAGATCAAGATAATCCCAATTGGATTGTCGAGATGCAGTACATTGGCTGTCTTAGTCATTGTGAACATCACCATTTGGAAGGGTACGATCATCGAGAACACAAATGCGTAATACATCAAGTTCGTGAATTTTGATTTTACCCGAGTAATATACCATGCGGTCATGGAAGTGAATAACACGATTACAGCAACCGAACACACCGTGATAAACAAGGACATTCCGAAAGCACTGAAGAAATCAATCTTCGCTATACCGCTAGTATAGTTCTTCAAACCAACAAAAGTAGTTCCATTAGGGAATAAGAAAGGTGTATCACTAATGTAGAACTTACCTTTAAAGGAGTTCATCAGAACAATAAAGATCGGAGATAAGAACGCAATGGCCAAGACCAACAAAATGGTGAATATGGAATAGTCTTTTGCTCTAGTCTGTTGAATTAGTTCTCAACCTCCTTTCTTCTAGTAATGACAAGTTGTACTAAGGCGATTAAGGCTACCAGTGCAAAGAATACGACGGCTTTCGCTTGACCGACACCTTCCCATCCTGTTTTTCCGTAGAAGGTATTGTAGATATCCAGTGCTAACATCGAGGTCTGCTTAGAAGGAGCACCAGCGGTCAACGCTAAGTTTTGGTCAAACAATTTGAATGAATTCGATAACGTTAAGAATAAACAAATGGTAATGGATGGCATTACGAGTGGAATCGTCACATTACGTAAAATCTTTGAACGTGAAGCTCCATCAATTCTTGCAGCTTCTACTATATCCTTAGGCACATTTTGAATACCTGCAACATAGATAATCATCATGTAACCTATCAATTGCCAATTCATAAGGATGATTAACCCCCAAAATCCATAAGTTGCGTCAGAGGTCAAAGTAACTCCAAATTTATACAGGATTCCGTTAAAGATCAGCTGCCAGATGTACCCTAATACGATACCGCCTATCAAGTTAGGCATGAAAAAAATAGTTCTAAATACGTTAGTCCCTTTTAGCTTTCTAGTTAACAACATCGCCAGTATGAAGGCGAATACATTAATCGTAAGAACAGATAGAACTGTAAACTTAACAGTAAAGCCTAGTGCATTTAGAAATTCTTGATTTGAAAATGCTTTAATGTAATTTCCAAACCCTATCCATTTTGCATCATTGACGGTAGTAAACTCTGTAAAGGATAAATATATACCTAGCAGAAAAGGTACAACAAACGCGATCCCAAAGGCTATTATGGTCGGTAATGCAAAAAGAGCAAAATATTTCCTTATCGATTTTTCCATGGAGTCTTCTCCTATCTCAGTATGGAAAATGATGAAATAGATGAATTCACTCGAATTGTTGCTTAGTGCCACTGAAATTCCAAAGGGAATCCAGTGGCACTAAGCTTTTATCTTTATAACAACTGAGAGTTATTCAATCATTTCCCCATATATTTATTATTTTGCCTTTTCAGCCTTCCAAGTGTCCTTAAAGATGGTTACAACTTCATCCCATGTTTTATTACCTTGAGCGTATTGCAAGAGCGCATCACCAAAGACGTTTTTGAATTCTTCACTTGGGAATGCCGCAAATGTCCAAGCTACGGAAGTCAGATCTTTTTCCATCCAAGCGGATACTTCTTTAGCCAGTGGATCTGCTGGTTTTTCGCTGTCTTTAAACGTGTTGAATGGAGCGATGAAACCTAAGTCGTTCGTTACATAAGCTTTACCTTTTTCACTGGAGAACAACCATTCCAAGAAGGCGATAGAAGCTTGTTGGTTCTCAGCAGAGGCTTTGCTGTTGATTGCCAAGTAGTTTTCTGTACCTACAGCCAGACCTTGTTTTTCTTCGCCTTCCATACCTGTGTAGATCGGCAAGAATTTGATGTCTTCAGCTTTAACTACGTTGCCATCTACATCATTGATTTGTGACCAAGCCCAGTTACCGTTTTGAACCATTGCTGCGTTACCCAGTGCGAATTCAGCCATGGAGTCAGCTACAGATTNNAATTCAACTTCCTTAGAAGCTAGACCCGCTAGAACGGTGTTATCAAACTCAGTGTTGTCTTTGAATTCATAGTACAGTGGCAAGTTAGCCAAGTGAGTCTGCCATCTCCATTGCTCACCAGCAGCGAGGGAAGTGGAGGCGAATACACCTTTGATCCCCAGTTGATCTTTTTTAGCGGTCATATCTTCTACCACTGCCTTCAAAGTCTCGAAATTATTGATTTCAGTTGTGGAAGAGATCGAAACGGCTTTGTCAGCTAATGCAAAGTATTTCTTCATAATCGCGTCGTTGTAGATGATACCATATCCTTCAACTACATAAGGGATACCATACACGCCTTCACCTTCAGTTACAGCCAAGCTTTTGTCAGATAAGTAGCTGTATAGCTTAGTGTCTTTCAAATCCAAGGTGTAATCTTTCCACGCCTGCAAACCAACAGGTCCGTTGATTTGGAAGATCGTAGGTGCTTCGGACTTAGAAATTTCGGATTTCAATTTGGTTTCGTAAGTACCTGCTGCAGCTGTTACGACTTTTACTTTAACACCTGTCTCCGCTTCGTAATCCTTAGCGATTTTTTCATATATTTCTGCAATTTCAGGCTTGAAGTTTAAAAAGTAAACCGATCCATTTTTACCAGATGAAGCGTTTCCATTATTGGTTGCTGTATTGTTCTCTTTATTCCCGCACCCTGCTGCCAAGACTACAACCATAGACATTACCAACATGAGCCCTAGATATTTTTTAATGTTCTTCATTTTTCTTCCCCCTCGTACTTTTTATTAAATTACTTCTCTTAAAGACGTCTCCGAGTTTGCTTACCGAGAATAATGTCAGCGTTTTCATTTCACTTAAATATTCTCCGCTTATTTCCGGTATCCTTATCGGTAACGTTTTCAATTGAAATATTAGCATACCGTTTGGAACATTTCAATAACCATTTTATTGCAGAAATTCGCCATTACAAATCTTCAAACGTTATAATAGACAAGTATAAACGCATTCGGTGTCCTAATAAGGACGGTGAGCGTTTAAGCGAGAAATATAAAAATCCCTGCCACAATTGAACATTGGGCAAGGATGTCAATGCTGCGTCATTATTCTGGTAAATGCTCTTTACAGAAAAGGAGTAGTGCTGCTTCCTCGTCCTCTTCCATATCAAAATCAAGCAACTGGCCTGTTGTTGTCTCTTGTAGATCATAACTCACGATGCTTACTTGATCTTCATCCACTTTAATAATCGCTCTAGCGGAAACTCCATTCTCTACATAGAGCTCATCATCTTCTGGAACATCCAGTTGAACCACGAATTCATACCGTTTACCGGTTAGTATACCAAAAGGATCTTTAACATTCTCCACGTTGTAACTTGTAAATGTCAACATTGCTCGATCAACCTCTTTTCCTAATACCTGCCACGTCATTGTATCACAAAAAGCTGCATGAAGGGGTCGCCCCGTCCCTCAAGCCATAGCTTTCGACTTCTTGATCTGTTTGCTTCGCAATTGTCCGCAGGCAGCATCAATATCTACACCATGCTCCAGACGAGTGCTTACGCTGACGCCCTGCTTCTTCAAGGTGTCAAAAAAGGCTCGTACGGTGTCCCGCTCGCTTCTTTGATATTGGCTGTGCTCATCGACTGGATTGTAAGGAATCAAATTCACATTGACGAGCTGGCGCCGGTCGCCGATTAGCTCGGTCAGCTCAAGCGCGTGCTCCTTGCCGTCATTTACATCCTTCATCAGAATGTATTCTAACGTAATTCTGCGATTTGTTTTTTCCAAATAATAATCGATGGACTCCATTAGCTTCTCAATTGGAATGGCCTTGTTAATCTTCATAATCTTCGTCCGCAGCTCATTATTAGGCGCGTGAAGCGATACTGCCAAGTTCACCTGTGTATTCGCATCGGCAAATTCAACGATTTTGTTAGCAAGTCCACTCGTCGATACAGTAATACCTCTTCCTGCGATCGCAAGTCCCTTGTGGTCCTTAATAATCGATAAGAAGTCGAGCAGGTTCTTGAAGTTGTCGAACGGTTCGCCAATTCCCATGACTACAACGTGACTAACCTTTTGCTCGAGGTTTGCTGCATCCAGATGCTGCTGAACCTGCATAATCTGCTCTACAATCTCACCGCTGGAAAGATCGCGACTCTTCGCTAACAGTCCACTAGCGCAAAAGCTACAGCCGATATTACATCCAACCTGAGTAGTGACACATACGGACAAACCGTATTTCTGTCTCATGAGCACCGTCTCGATCAGGTTGCCATCCTTCAAACGGAACAGGAACTTAATCGTCCCATCCGCAGACTCCTGCTTCACATGTTCTTCCAACGTATGAATCACATAGTGCTGCTCCAATAATTCTACACAATCTTTATTTACATCGAGCATTTCTGAGAATTCTGTAATCCGCTTCCGATAAAGCCAATCCCAGACCTGCGTAGCTCGGAATTTTTTATGTCCACGTTCTAACAGCCATGCCGCCAGTTGATCAAAAGTTAACCCATAAATGGATTCCATATTCATTCGTTATCCTCTTTTCAAAACATTAAAGTTCAGTCCATCACTACTCATTGTCTCAAATTTTTTTTATTTAAACAAGGGGAGTTGTAGCGAAGCGTCGAAGTTTACACCATTAGAAGTCCGTTCTATGAAATTACATCTGAGGAGAGATCGAATCAAATGAGCTCAACCACAATAAAAATCATCGGTTTTGCCCTTCTAGCTGCCGTTCTAATCTTTGGTGGCTTTTTACTGTATATTACCATTACCGATTTTAAGCCGAAGGAGACTACTCCACTAACGGTAAACCATAATCAGGAACAAATGATGAAGCAGGGAGAAGCTTTTGCAATAACATCCTTTAATATTGGCTATGCTGGGCTGGATAAGGATCAGGATTTCTTTATGGATGGCGGGACCAAATCACGTTCAAGCAGCGAGGAACAAACGAAGACAAATCTTGAGGCAGTAGCTTCTGTAATGACCAATTCAGGCTCGGATCTATTCATGTTGCAGGAGGTAGACATCAATTCTTCTCGTAGCAACCATATAGATGAGGTCTCCTTGTTATCGAATACCTTCTCTGATTACAGCAACGTATTCGCGACGAACTACAAGGTGCCTTGGGTACCGATTCCTGTGCTTGATCCGATGGGCTCAGTGAATAGCGGTTTATTAACCTTATCTAAATTCAGCAGCACAAGTAACGTTAGATATGATCTTCCGGGAAAAGAAAGCTGGCCTCGTCAACTGTTTGAACTTGACCGGGCCTTTATGGAGAGCAGATTCCCCGTCGATAACGGAAAAGAACTGATCCTGATTAATCTTCATTTATCAGCCTTTGACCAAGGCGGAACGATTCGTAAGCAGCAATTAGAATATCTTTCTACTTATATTCAGAGAGAGAATGATAAAGGCAATTACCTCATCTTAGGCGGAGACTGGAATCATTCTTTACCGGGCACAACCCCTGAGGCCTTTGAGACCACACAAGTTTGGCCAGAATGGCTACAGCAGTTCCCTGAAGATTTCAAACCGGAGGGCTTTCAATGGGCTGTCGATGCTACAGTGCCATCCGTCCGGACACTTGATGTAGCTTATTCAGAAGGTGTAAATTTCCGCGCTGTCATTGATGGCTTCCTAGTCTCACCGAATATCACAATAAGTGGCGTTCAGGGCCATGACCTATCTTTTGAACACAGCGATCATAACCCTGTAACAGCTACTCTTATTCTAAAATAAGACCCAATCATGGATCATTGATGTTATTTAAAAATGACGAATTTCATGTTTTTCCCTTGTAGATACTGAATGATAGCAGGCAATGCCTCTACGGTAATCTTCTTTTCGTGAAAAAGATAGACAGCACCGGACGGATCAGTATGNNTCCTCGGAATCACGATTCCATAACAATACTTTCATCTGCTGTTCTGTCACTTTGGCTGCTAACTTATCATTTATCGCACCGTATGGCGGCCGAAAAACAGTAATTGGCGATTGAATGATTTGCTCCAATGCCTGGTTAGCCTTCGCCAAATTATTCTGATTCTCCTTAACCCCATTGTTGGTCATCTTGCTATGATCCCACGAATGACTTCCAATCGACATCTGATGTTCACTCGTATACTTAACCGCTTCCACATTACGAGAGACCTTATTCCCAACAAATAAAAAGGTGGCTGCCACCTCGTGTTCTACTAAAATATCTACGATTTCTTTCGTATATTTCGACGGGCCATCATCAAATGACAAAGCCACGTAACCCTTCGGCAGGCTATAGGTGTATTCATTTCCGGTTAATTTAATCTCCTCATACTGCTTAGTCTGTTCTGGAGGAGGCTCTGTAGATTCTGGTGTAGGCTTAGATGGTTCTGGCGTCGGCTCAGACTCATCTTGCTGGCTAGATATCGCTGAAATCTTACCAATAGGAGGAATGAACGGTAGAGAGGCCATTTTCTCGATCCTCTCAGCGCCGGTGCCTAGTGAGGGACCTTCCAATCCTTCTGCACGGTCCATATCTTGACCACCCATGCGAAGAGACAACAATACAACTGCTAAACAAACGAACACGATACTCTGTAGTCCAAATCTTCCAATCCATTTTTTGTGCTTCTTTTTTAGCCTACGTGCTTGAGGTATAGAGGGTAGCGTCGTATCAACAGCAATCTCTTCATGTACATGGGGATCGTCTACTTCCTTTAATTGAAGAAGCTGTGACACATAATATTCAGAGCAGGCAAAATACAGGGTTTCGCTGAAGGTCTGGTTCATAATGACCAGTGTGCTGTAATAACTATTACGAAAAGGATCCCACTTCGGATACAATGACAATCTCATTCTTTCCCCGAAATAGGGAGCCAGCGCGTTAAGTTGTTCATATGTAAATTCATCTATGANNCCAGCCTGTTCATGCTCAAGCGACAGCAACTCAATCATTAGAACAGCGCTCGGTTCATTTATTGCCATAAATCTTATGTATCTCCGTTGTCGTCATTTCTTCCCGCCAGCGTGCTTCCATTCCCAAAAGGGACGGTCATACGATTGGTAAAATCGCTGATCATACCGGAGAGATAGGCTTTTTCTTGGCGGATCGTATCGTATTTCTGTCTTAAATGCGCGTTCTCAGTTTCAATCCGTCCGAGCTTCTCTTCCAGATCGTTCATCTTCTTGAGCTTCTCTGCATGAGCTTCATTATGCTTTTGGATCAGATTCACATACTTCTGATGCTCCAGATTATCGTACTCTTTAATTCTTCAATTTCTGCAGTGAGGGTGGTCTGAAGCTCCCGATAATCCTCCAGCACTTGATCGACTTTCAGATTCTTCTCAATCATTTTATGCTCAAGCTCTCGAACGTTCTTCTCTCT
>DOJM01000489.1:0-3223 GCA_003529225.1 Paenibacillus sp. | reverse complement strand
GGAGAAGATCAAATCGAGTGATTTTTTATCGAGCGAAGCTTTTCCCGTAGTAACCACTCCTGCTAAAGTCTCGCCAGCGATCTGGTCCTCTACTTCCTCGCCCTGCTCTTCTGATAATTGCACCTTTTGAACCATACCCGGTTTGGACTGCTTATCCACTGAATCTTTCTTTTTAAAAAAGGGAGAAATCATTGATCTTATCACCTCAATTATAAAAAAATGTCAAAAAATGTCGAGTGCCCACGAGTCTATTATAGTTTACTTGTCTTGTCTGTAAGTGAGCCTTTATATCTAACTTTTTGAATTGGATCAAAAGACCTAAATTGTTGCCAATAACAAGAAAAAAGCACCCTTGCGGGTGCTCTGGTTTTAATTAAATTTATCGGGGAATTGTTTAACAATACCTTCAGTTAGTATATCTCCAAACATAATCATATGCTCGAGCCCTTTATCGAAAGCGGCGATCTCGGCATCCCAATCCTTTTTAGCTCTAGCTGTCACATCATCCGTTATTAGCTCCAAATGTTCATGAAACATCTCTTTCAATTGTTCATACGAATATTTGGGATTCTGTGCGCTAAGGAACTTGGCAATGTCGTCAGCGTTGTCATACCACTCTTTATTATATTTTTCTAAATCTGCCTGATTACCTGCTAGTACAGCAGCAACTACCTTTCCAGCAATGAGGATATGCTCCCGCAATAATTGAGCTAGCTTATCTCCTACTGCCTCACCGTAATACGGCTTATAAACATTGCCTATCTCCTGCTGATTCTGTAGCAACCTTGCCAGTACCTTCTCTTTGTCCTCGGAATTTGCAAAGGCGCTAACGATGTAGTTTTTCGTCCATATCACATGGTCGCTCCATAGTTTTCTGAGGTTATCTTTAAGCTCTATCACGGAGGGCGTTAAGCATTGCTTTTGTGAACTCTTTTTCTCTTTGGATGCAGCATCGGCAGTTACGGGCATTACACTCACAACAAGAAACATAAACAACAAAGTTAGCTTCGCGATCAAAAACTTAGGCTTCAATATGACCTATCTCCTTTTATGCATTTATTAACTATCTTGCATAGTGTGTACCGATGCTTTTATTTCATTCCTATTTTCTTTTAAGCACAAAAAAAGCACCGTCATTAGACGGCGCCTTTTCCTCAAGTTTATCTAAACATCACTTTATCTACATTGTATTTAGACTTCAATTCATTAATAATATAAGTTTCATAAATTTCTCTATGAACAGGACTTTCGATTAAACAAACATCAATTCTGGTGACTTCGTCCCGATGCAGCTTGATATCAGATACGGTGTCTTCAAAATGTTTTTTGATTCTGGGTCTTAGCTTTCTCGCTTTACCTACAAACAACAACTCATCTTGGTCATTGTAGAACATAAAGATACCGCCGTAATCCCTTGGAATCAGATGGAAATCAGTGAATCCGTAGATATTGCTTAACTGCGGGTTGATTTGTTTAGTAATACTAACATCCACATTGGGCATAGTTATGTTGATCATTTTAGCTCACGTCCTCTTTCTATATAGGAGTAAATAGTATCATAAGTTAGCCTTTTATTCTATCTTTCACAAAGAGCCTGGTTCTTTATTCTGCCTTGGACTGACGACTCATTAGAGCTTGGACAGTCTCTGTTATCCCTTGTTCAAAAGGAGTAGCAGGAATTGGACCCACAACACGCTCGTATTTACCACCGCTTAGGACCACAGGCTCTTTGGTTAAATATAGCATCTCAACGATCTCTTTCATGACTGGAACGAATACACCGAGCAGCGATAATCCAACCTTTCCTAAGGAGATAACGGGCTTCTTAAAGCCGCTTGCTGCTTGCGCTCTTCTAACGATATCCGGCCCTGAGATTGTGCCTGCCCCCGGAATGTTCCAATTCTGACCATAAGCTCCATCTCTATTAGCGAGCTCAACAATCATGACAGCGGCATCCGGCAAATACACATACTCACGGGCAACGGTCATATTTCCGATGAACACTGCAGTTTTACCTGCAGCGATGGACTCCAGGGTCGNNCTAAATAGGAAGCCTCATTGGCAGTAGGTCCATAATAATCCGGTAAACGGACAATGAGCCGCTGTGCTTTACTCCAACGCTGGCTAAAAAACATTCGTTCAAACTCAAGTTTCACTTTACCTTTTTTTGTATGCGGATTCTTCGGATATTCCTCGTCAATCGGCTTGTCATTCTGTCTTCTTCCATAAGGATAAATACCATCCACCGCAACAACCTTTATCCCCAGCGTATTAGCCGCCTCCATGACTGCCTCTCCCATAGGTAACAGTCGTGTGCTCATTTCATTATACGGAACAGATGCACTATGAAAAATAATATCCACATCCTGTGCAGCTGATAATATATCCTTCGAATTAAATACGTCCCCTGCCATTAGCTTAAGAGCGGCGGGATTACCCAGCTTTGTTGCAAGCTTCTCCAGCTTTGGAATCGATCGCCCAAAGGCCACCGTTTCTATCCCTCTCTTTAATAATTCAGCGATAATTACCGTCCCTGTTCCCCCGGTTGCACCAAGCACAAGCGCCTTTGTTAACATAAATATGATTCCTCCTTGTTATTGATCAATCACTAACTAACGATCATAAATCTAAGAGCCGAAGCTCTTAGATGTTACAACGTATTTCATATCTACTACTCTGTCCGGTGTTTCGGCTTCAACTCTGGCATTCCAAGGGCCATAGAAATATTGCAGAGCATACCATTGGCCATGAAGGTACTTACCTCTACTTCAGGCTGCTCGATCCCAGCGGCGACAAACTTCTCGTGTACAAGGTTGGTGATCTCAAGCATTCCCTTTTGCATCGTTTCACGGATGACTTCATCGCGAATCCCTAACCCCTGAACTTGCAAAATAATCTCATTATTTCTCAGCCCTATGTGTTTAAGGTGTTCAAGAATAAAGAAGAATTGTTTGTTGCTTCCTTAGAGAGGGCTTTTGAACGCATTATTCGTTCGTTTCAAGGAGTAGAGGCCCCAGCAGATCAAGTGTTAAAGGAAAGCATTAAAGTATACTTTCATCCGTTCAGAAAATACATTAAAAGTTATTTCCCTATTTTCACCGGAAGTATTACTAAAAAATATGACGTTATTCAGAACCTTCTCGCCAAAGGGTTGTGATTTTCCTCATGAGGGTATTATAAATATTAAGGTAGTGTAGAGTTGTGTTAACTTCATGAAAAGAGC
>DOJM01000488.1:590-2879 GCA_003529225.1 Paenibacillus sp. | reverse complement strand
ATCAAGAAATCAATTGTTAGAACGGATTTGGGATGTGGCAGGTGAATTCGTGAACGACAATACATTATCGGTTTACATAAAAAGACTTAGGGAAAAGTTAGAAGATAACCCCCAAGAACCAACGCTGATCAAAACAGTGCGTGGTTTGGGTTATAAGGTTGGTGATTAGGATGCTTCGTAATAGAGAAATAAGATGGTTATTGTTTACGATGTGCTCGATCAGTCTTGCAGGGACAGTAGTAGCGGCATTTATATCGCTAGAGACAGTGGGGATTACAGCTGTGACTTCAGCTTTGCTTATAGCTTGCGGTGTATTATTTACCCGCTGGAGATACGGTGAAATTGAAAAGCTCTCAGGGTATCTACGTCAAATCAGTAGTGGGAATTATTCGCTNNTGATAATCAGGAAGGTGAGCTTAGTATCCTGAAGAATGATATCTATAAAGTGACGCTAATGTTATCTGAACAGAGTTCTTTATTGCAAGAAGATAAACTGAAGCTCACCAATGCGATTTCGGATATCTCTCATCAGCTCAAAACCCCGCTTACTTCCATGACCGTGATGGCAGATTTATTAAGTGATCCTGAGCTGCATGTGGAGAAGAGAACGGAATTCACACGAAAGATTACTGTTCAACTCGAACGAATTGGCTGGCTAGTCTCCTCTTTATTAAAATTCTCCAAGATCGATGCTGGAACCATTCATTTTAAAAAAGATCAAGTTCAGGTGTGCAAGTTAGTTCGAAAATCTTTGGAGCCCATGTTAATTCCAATGGATATTAAAGAACAACGGGTCTTGATTGATGGAGAGGATAGCACCACTTTTGCGGGTGATCTCAATTGGACAACTGAAGCGATCATTAACATTCTGAAAAACTGTGTAGAGCACACACCAGCAGGTGGTGAGATCCAGATTTCTTTTGCAGAAAATACACTGTTTACGGAAATTATCATTACAGATAACGGCAAAGGAATCCCAAAGTCAGAGCTCCCCTATATCTTCAAACGATTCTATAAAGGTAAGAATGCAAGCGAAGATAGTGTTGGGATTGGACTTGCCCTAGCACAAAGTATTGTCACTGGACAAAACGGGACGATAGATGTGAAGAGTGAAGTGGGAAAGGGCACACAATTTCAGATCAAATTTTATAAGCAAGTCATTTAGCACGTATGGCTTAGTGACTAGAATGTCACTTTAGAGTCACTGGATAGTCATTGTAGACAGATATACTGATCTCATCAACAAATGGAGGTCTAACAATGGACATTTTAAAGATTGAACATCTGTCTAAAACATATGGAAAAGGCGAAACAGCGGTAAAGGCACTGGATGATGTATCTTTTTCGATTAAAAAAGGTGAATTCGTAGCGATTATCGGGCCATCTGGCTCCGGGAAATCGACCATTCTGCACTTATTAGGCGGAGTGGATAGACCGACAAGCGGCAAAGTATTCGTAGATAACACGGATATTTATGAATTGAATGAAACACAGCTGGCGATCTTTAGACGCAGACAAATTGGGCTGATTTATCAATTCTATAATCTTATACCGGTCTTAACGGTCGAAGAGAACATCACACTCCCTTTACTCCTTGATCAGCACAAGGTAGATAAGAAACAATTTGCGGATACTGTAAAGGCGTTAAATTTGGAGAATCGCTTAAACCATCTCCCAAATCAGCTCTCAGGCGGGCAACAACAGCGGGTCTCTATTGGCAGAGCGTTAATTAGTAATCCTGCAATCATGCTGGCAGATGAGCCAACCGGTAATCTGGATAGTAAGAACAGTGGTGAAATTATAGATTTATTAAAAATGTTTAATAAAACCTATAATCAAACACTGATTGTCATTACTCATGATGAACGGATTGCATTACAAGCGGATAGAGTGATTACCATTGAAGATGGAAGGATCGCCAAAGATGAGGTGATTCGTCCGTGAACATCGTAAATAAATTAACGCTTAGACATTTGAAGCAAAATAAACGAAGAACATTGGTTACTATCATTGGAGTCATCATTTCTGTGGCTATGGTGACGGCTGTGGCAACGCTTGGTTTTTCATTTATGGAATTAATGAGGCAGCAGAGTATCTCAACAAATGGAGAATGGCATGTCCAATATAGAAATGTTACTAAAGCTCAGCTTAAAGCGATAGAAGCGGATGATTCAACGAAAACACTTGTCATCTCAAATGATCGTGGCTATGCCCCTTTAGAGGGGGGACAGAATGAGAATAAGCCCTATTGGTATATTAAGGAATATAATTTAGCTGGTTTTAAACAAT
>DOJM01000488.1:0-562 GCA_003529225.1 Paenibacillus sp. | reverse complement strand
AAAGCGCCCTACTTGGGAACCAACATGGTCCCCGGGTTATACTGCTCTAAGTTATGTGGATGAAAGCTTGATTGGAGCAGCTGAAAAAACCACAGCGACGGTTGTATTAAATAAGGTGGATAGCACCATATACAAGCATGCAGAGGAATTGGCACAAGAAAACAATATCGAGTCGATCTCTTATAATAATAGTCTGCTCCGCTATTATGGTGTGACGAATAACGATGGCTTACGTAACACACTTCTTTCATTGTCAGTCATCGTTATGACTGTGATTATCATTGGCTCTGTTTCTTTAATCTATAATGCTTTCGCAATTTCTGTCTCGGAACGTGCACGCCATTTAGGAATGCTCTCCAGCGTAGGTGCTACAAAGAGGCAGAAGCAGAATTCAGTGTTTTTTGAAGGGATGATCATCGGTTTAATTAGTATACCTATTGGGATCCTTTGCGGAATTACAGGAATCGGGATCACTTTTATGTTTATCAATTCGATGATTCAAGATGTATTAGGGATAACAGAAAAATTAACTTTGGTTGTTACACCTCTATCCCTTCTAACC
>DOJM01000120.1:6498-6799 GCA_003529225.1 Paenibacillus sp. | reverse complement strand
GACAACATTTGCAGCACTTTAAGATGGGCGTTTCCCTTACTGCTGCGCGGCACCGCAATCATAAAGATCAGTTTAGCTTCGCTTCCGTCTAGGCTTTTCCAATCTACTCCATTCTGCTTGATGCCAAATACAATGCTTGGCTTCAGTACGGCGTCCGATTTGCCGTGGGGAATGGCTATATTCAGACCGATGCCTGTCGAGCTTTCTTCTTCCCGGGCCAATATAGCCTCTTTGAAATCACCGGCAGAGCTTACCGCTCCGGCTCTATCCAGCGCTCCAATCATTTCGTTAATAATAGCGT
>DOJM01000120.1:4178-6261 GCA_003529225.1 Paenibacillus sp. | reverse complement strand
CATGACAGCCGTTACCGCCGAACCGACAATGACGGCGACAAAAAACATCAGCACATTGTCAACGGCACCAAGCACGGCTACAATCGGTCCGCCATGGGCTACTCTGTCTCCAACATGGCCAAGCATCGCTATCACCGAACCGACCATCGACCCTACCATGATACTTGGAATGACACGCAGAGGATCTTGTGCCGCAAACGGGATTGCACCTTCGGTGATACCAAACAGTCCCATTGTAAATGATGCTTTGNNGCAAATTTACGTTTGCTAATCATCGTTGCAAGTCCCATTCCAATTGGAGGGATACAAATAGCGGCGGCGATTGGGCCCATAATTTCATAGTTTCCTTCTCCGATCATGGCCGAACCGAATAGGAATGCAACCTTGTTCACTGGACCGCCCATATCGAAAGAAATCATCGCACCCAGGATCAGGGCTAGCAGAATCGAACTTGTGCCCTGCATACCTGCGAGCCACCCCGTCAAGGATTCAAACAGCTGCGCGATTGGAGAACCAATCAAGAATACAAAAATCAAACCTACAATCAGGGAGGTCAATATTGGAATAATGATGATTGGCATGATAGGTTTTAGCGCCTTAGGAACCTTCATTTTCTTGATTCCAAGCGCTACATAACCCGCTAGGAAACCGGCGATAATTCCGCCGATGAATCCGGCTCCCGCTTCACTCCCGTAAAAACTTCCGTTTGCGGCGATGAATCCGCCGACCATACCCGGAACAAGACCTGGTCTGTCCGCAATACTCATCGCGATAAAACCGGCTAATATGGGCACCATGAAGGTAAATGCGGCTGATCCGATATCCAATATCGTCTTCCAGAATGAATCATCCGGTACGACCAGACCTCCCGGGGTTTTCACGCCACCTAGGGTCAGCGCTATTGCGACCAGTAAACCGCCGACAACGATAAACGGCACCATATAGGACACCCCGTTCATCAAATGACGGTAAATCGGATTTTGCTTCGATTTTTTCTCCTGCTTGATATCTTCAGCCGACCGCAATTGTGCTCGGTAGACCTTCACATCATCGCTTATCACCCGTCTGATCAGCTCTTCCGGATGACGGATGCCTTCCTGTACGCCAACTACAAGCAGCTTTTTGCCGACAAACCGATCCTTTACCACCGTTTTGTCCGCCGCGATAATTATGCCGTCCGCTTCACGGATATCCTGCTCGGTTAACTGATTCTCCACTCCAATAGAACCCTGAGTTTCAACCTTCAGCTTGATGCCTAGTTTAGCTGCCGCCTTTTGAAGATTTTCGGCGGCCATATACGTATGTGCTATTCCATTAGGACATGAGGTAATCGCCAATATTTTCANNAAAACTAAATTTATTCTTGTCAAACAAATAAAACGATATTAAAAGGTCACGCTTTTTCGAGTGTATAGCTTAATTTTAATTTACTCTTTCAGCTTACTCAGAAATTTCATCACGTCAGTTTCCTTGGACAAAGCACTGACAAAAGCCGGACGCTCACTGATCAGGGACAATTCCTTAAACATTTGCCTCGCTTCTTCCCGTTCTTCACTTTTTAACGCAAGCATAAACACGAGCTCCACTTTTTCAGTTCCCCAGAGGAGTGGCTGCTTTAAGGTGGCGATTGCAATCACCGATTGTTTGATCAATTGAGGGCTACCATGCGGAATGGCAATCCCTCCCCCTATAGTCGTAGACGACATTATTTCTCTCCCCAGAGCGCTTTCCGAATAACCTGCCTCCGCATATCCCTTGTCCATCAATACTTGCCCCAGCTTAGCTATAATCTGGTCTGGCTGCTGCATGTCCTGCTGGAGAAAGACCAGAAATGGCGTTGTGTACTTTAAAAAAATGGATTCTTGTCTGTTGTTTGGCTCATCAAGCTGTTTAATTTCATGTTCCAGCTTTCGCTCGTCTCTAGCCTCCAGCNNAGACATGTATATGAGGGATCTTCAGCCCCGAAAGAGCGACGGTAGAAATGACAAGATCAACTTTATGGGTAGCTAAATAGTCATGGACTTCCGCTTTGGCCATCGATGCTTCCACATGCACAGACGGAAATTTACGTTCAATTTTCGTG
>DOJM01000120.1:3803-4158 GCA_003529225.1 Paenibacillus sp. | reverse complement strand
AGTTGGGACATGCCAATGCCCATGTGACATATGATAATCACCTTTTTGGGATTACTTTGGCCTTGATGAAGCCTTTCAACAGATGCCTGGAAATGCAGCGTCAAATAGGCCGCTTCTTCCTCGGGAATGGATAAATGAAGCGATTCGCCCATCTCTTCCAGCGCCACAATGACCCGGTCGAACATATAGGGATACATTTTCTTGATCTCGGCCAGCATCGGATTGGACACGGCCAGACCGTAATCAAGACGGTTCAGGGTAGTATATAAATGAACTTTCAAACCATTCATCAGTACCTGATCTTGGGAAAACTGAATCATGTTAAGCACCGACATCCGGTGCGTCAGCTGCTCGA
>DOJM01000120.1:3279-3694 GCA_003529225.1 Paenibacillus sp. | reverse complement strand
CGAGAGAGAGATCGGCTGTTTAAGTTTGGTTCGTTTGACCATCAGCAAAATATGTAGCATTAGACTTTCAAAAGCTTCATCTGTGTAATAAAGCGAATGCCGCTTTTGCAGTGCCCTTAATTCATTGTATACGCCATCAATCTCGTGCTGCTCAAACTGTTTCATCATCATCTGTCCCGTCAACTCCGAGCTGTCTATCAACTGGTCCAAGCGCACCAAAGCCGACCTTTTGTTTTTTTCGGAGCCTTCAATTGCAAGGCCAACTCTCTGCTTAGAGATTAAGGCTAGATTAAAGGGTTGCAACCACGCCTCAATTTTCTCTACATCTTTACGAATAATCACTTTGTTCACAAAATACTGCGACGCTAATTCCTGAATGGCTACGGGCTTGGCATCCATCAGCAGCCGGTAAGCG
>DOJM01000120.1:2902-3269 GCA_003529225.1 Paenibacillus sp. | reverse complement strand
TCAGGCTGATTCATTTCTAGCCGAACTTTCTCCCGCATAAAGACGGTGGAATAAATCAGCCTGATCGGCTTCGTCAATCTCCAGATAAATGCCCCGTCCCGGCCTTTTCACCAAGCTTGTATTTGAGTACCTTCTTATATATTCTTCTATAATTTTCAGATCGCTCCGAATGGTTTTCTCTGAGCAGTTGATCTCATTAGCTAGATTCTGCACTAACAATAATCGGTTCGATTCTGTTAATAAAATGCGAAAAATCTCTTTTTGCCTATTATTCATCAGATTCCCCTGCTTCCATCATGTTTTAGTGAGAAATAAGAGCAGGGATTCTCCCCATTATTTAATGATTAGTTTATCAACCTGAACTGAA
>DOJM01000120.1:1116-2872 GCA_003529225.1 Paenibacillus sp. | reverse complement strand
TTCAAGCCTTCTCTTTACTGGAATAAACATAATAATAGAGCTTACTACAAAAAAATCAAAAATAGAAGCGGGGCCTTCGCAGTTGACGGGATTAAGCAGTAGTTTTCCGGTGTTTGATCGCTTTTATACTGGCGATAAAGCAAGAAGTAATAGTACAGGGCTGGCTTGTCTATCGTAGGTTATTGGCGAAACAGATGGGCGTAGCACAGATGCATCAATACAAGGCGGGTTGCTCGAGATAAGAGTTAAACTTCCACTAGTTGAGTCTGACTCAAGCCGATCAACGAACTTTTGCAAATATTGTAGGTGTTCTTAGAATAACTTGCCCCTATTTATGATACGGTTCTCCGTATCATAAATAGAGCGAAATCGAAAGGCACCCAATTGGGTGCCCAGTAGAACTTACAAATATAAGACTTACAAATGTGAACCCCCAGTGGCATCGACTAATTGTCCCGATATCCAGCGGCTGTCCGACGAGGCGAGGAACGCCACCACATCCGCAACGTGTGATGGTTGTCCGACTCGACCAAGGGCAGACATGCCGATCGCTTGCTTCTGTCCTTCTGGCGTATGTAGCCAAGAAGCGTTAACGTCCGTATCCACGATGCCTGGAAGAATGGCATCCACCGTGATTCCACGGGGCCCTAACAATTGCGCAAGATGCAGGGTGAATGTATTGATAGCTGCTTTGGTAAGGTTATAGGCCATGATATGAGGAAATGCGATTCAGGTCACGCCGGAGGAGACGTTAACAATGCGTCCTTCATCGCGAAGCAAGGGCAACGCTTGCTGAACTAGGAACAACAGCGCCTTCACATTCACCACGAACACCTCATCGAAAGATTCCTCCATCGTTTCTTCCAGCGTCTTCGAAGTTCCTATTCCGGCATTATTAATGAGGATATTGAACTTATCTTCTCCAGTGATTCGGGTAAGCTCTCGCAGCAGACCTATCGCATCGTAATAACGCAAAGTCTTAATCGAAACGCGGCTTATCTTAGAAAACTCCCCGATCTTCAGCATTTCGGCCACCGCTCCTCTCTCAGTCAACGCTTACCTCTGTTTATCTTATCTATTTACTATATCCCATNNATTGCTTATATCATATAATTTAAGTTTTAAGGCAAGTGCAACCTCATCCTAAAGTAAGGTTCATAGCATCTTTTAAGTTATCATTCTTGAAAAATTACCTTTACTATTGTTTTCTCATTAGGTTTTGNAGAAAAAGATAACTCTGCATGATGCTTCTTAGCAATCTGCGCACATAATGCGAGTCCCAATCCATTTCCCCCTTCTTTTCTACTTCTTGCCTTATCTACTCTATAGAATGCTTCTGTCACTTGAAGGAGCTGCTTCTCTGTCATTCCCTTTCCGTTATCTTCTACTTCGATATTTTTTTTCTCTTTTTCATAATAAGCTCTCATCGTAATCTTACCTTTTGTGCTACATGCCTTAATTGCATTGTCTACTAAGTTCACAACCATACTTTCTATTAAATCTCCATTTCCTTTTATTTCTTTCAACTCATTGTAATATACTAATTCTATTCCTTTTTCTTTGAGCTTAATATTTTCGGTTTGATGAATTTTTTTAAACAACTTTTCTATATCAATGGATACCATTTCTATTTCTTTTTCTTCTCGTATTATTACCAGTTCCAATAAACTTTCCGAAATATTTTTCAACCTTTTACTCTCTGATAAAATATAATTGGTTGCAGCATACTTATCTTCCTCACTTAAATGCGCCTTCT
>DOJM01000120.1:794-1058 GCA_003529225.1 Paenibacillus sp. | reverse complement strand
ATGGAGTTCTTAATTCATGTGCCAAGTCATCTATCAATCTCTGCTTTTCTCTCGCATGGTTCTCAAGCTCTTCCATCTGATGTTGAATTTTATCCGCCATCGTATTAAAACTTTGTACAACCTCTGCGATTTCTTCGCCACCCCTAATTTCTAGCTTTTCTTTGTATTCACCATTGGCAATCTTATTTGAAATACATGAAATTCTTTCTAGTGGTTCAAAAAGATACTCTAATAAAATATACAAGCATATACTTAAAACTCCTG
>DOJM01000120.1:322-672 GCA_003529225.1 Paenibacillus sp. | reverse complement strand
ACATTTATCTCCGTTATATCTTTTTCTTCATTTATTTCATTATTACTTAATGTTGCTTCTATAGGTAAACTGGAATATATACTCACTTTATCTTTATAAATCTGTAAATAAATTTTTTGAACTTCATATTGCATGGTATACGAATCATAAGAACGAGCAATAGCATCATCTATTTCATAACCTCTATTTTTCATAGCCATTATGTCTTTAGTCATACTATTTACTAAAAAATAATGCTCTCTTAAATAGCTCCTCTTAATGCCTGAAAGGTTATGTTTTGTATTAACAATACTAAATACCATAATCCCAATATTAATAAACAATAGAAATAATACCAAGGTCCATATGTA
>DOJM01000120.1:0-230 GCA_003529225.1 Paenibacillus sp. | reverse complement strand
TGTTACAATTCTTTTCTCCAACCCGAGCTTTTTTCTAAGCTTCTGTATATGAACATCTACCGTTCTTGTTTCTCCTATAAATTCATATCCCCATACTAACTCTAAAAGCTTCTCTCTTGATAAAGCAATGTTTCTATTTTTTATGAGGACCTCTAATAGCTCAAATTCCTTAGGTGTATATTCAACTACTTTCTCCTTCAAAAAAAGCCTTCTACTATGAAATTCAACTC
>DOJM01000117.1:7254-9986 GCA_003529225.1 Paenibacillus sp. | reverse complement strand
CAACGGTGTTGAAAGCAAAAGCTCCCAGGGAAATACGATGCATATCCAAGCTCTCAAATCCGATCCGGAGCATTTCATTCATCATCCTTGTTCCCAAGCCTCTACCCTGATAATCAGTATCTACTACTACTCTGCCGATACGTGCAGATCGATTCGACCGGTCTATGGCAGAAAAACTGATGTGTCCCACGACCTGCTGAGTAGCTTCGTGCACCGCACAGAAGATAAGGCGATCAGAATACGCTGGATGATTAGCTCCATCTAAATACTTAGTAAGCTGGTCATCGTCAAGAGGATAAGTTAGTGAAGGTCCAGCCCATTGCTTCAGATACTCAGGTGAGACACTCCATCGTTTCAGGTGCTCAAAGTCCGATTCAGAAATAAATCTAAGAATCAGACGATCGGAATCAGGTTGTTCCTCAAAATGCTCATACAGGTTCACTAAACGACCATTTCCCATATCGTTAGTACCCATGTAATGAAAACCCATGCTCTGATAATAACGATTGAGTTTAATGTTATGTGCGACAGTATCAAATCTAAGTCCTCTGCAGCCAAGTTCTTTGGCTCGCACCACTGCATATTTAAGCATATGCTGACCAAGTCCCTGACTACGGTGTGAACCCGCTACAGCTAACCTATGCAAATATGCATAAGACTCATCGTTTTTGCTTCCCCAGTATTGAGGATCACTGAATTGTAACGTGAACATACCAACTACTGCTTCATCGTCAATCGCAAGATAAACATGCCTATCGGCGAAATAGCCTGTGATATCATTCTCGTTAAATTGGCCGGGGATCCATTGCTTAATCCCATTTCGTTCCATCCAATTTGCTGCTTCCTGCAGCAGCCTCAAGATATCACCTGTCCGATCAGGTTCTCCACGAACGATCCTAATCGTATTCCCCCATGCTTCCATTACCATACCTCCTAGACATCTGATTCAGGTAAGGTAGCTGTAATTTGTGCTACATGATCTGAATTGACTTCAGGCAGCTTCTCAGTAAGTGGCAAGATTACGGTAACTTCAGTTCCACTTCCTAGCTCACTTTCCATTTCGAGCTTCCCGTGGTGAAGTTCCACGATTTGTTGTGAGATGGCTAGACCTAATCCCGTACCCCCGTTCAACGCATCCACTTGAAAGAAACGGTCTTTCACTCTGGAGATATGTGCTTCACTAATCCCAATGCCACTATCACGAACCATGATAGCAGTCTCTGTAGCGGAAATTCTCTTCGCAGACAATTCTATACTAGACTCTTCATGTGAAAACTTCACGGCATTGTCTACCAGATTTAAAAACACTTGTTTTAGACGATTGGCATCTCCTTTAACATAGATCCCATCTTCACATTCAAGAACCAAGTGAATCCGTTTCTTCTCTGCCTTGGCCCAAATATTAAGTATGGTCTCCTGAAGTAACACTTTCACATCAACAATCCCAATGGACAGCTTCATTTGGTTCTGCTGCAGCTTTGAAAAGTCGAGAATCTCCTCCACTAGACCAATCAAGCGTTCGCTTTCTTTGGAAATGATGCTGACTCCAAGCTTCGTCTCCTCCGGATCATAGCCACCAGAAACCAAGGTTTCACTCCAGCCCTTGATACTTGTAAGAGGTGTCCGAAGTTCATGTGAAATGGACGAGATGAAATCATCCTTAATCTGATTGCTGCGCACAATTTCCTGAGCCATATAATTCAGCGTTGAAGCCAAGTCACCAATCTCAAATTTGTAATTCCCTTTAATCCGCACATTAAATCTACCCTTAGCCATCTGGGCTGAAACCGCCGTAATGTTATTGAGCGGCTTTACGNNGAATTGGCAAGTCCGAAGCTGAACACGATAACAACAGCCATAACAGCTGCACCTATACCAATTGACAGTAACGTAAGATTAAGCAAATCGTTGTTGATACCCTCAAGTGAAGTAAGATATCTTAGAATATACGTATCACGTCCGTGAACCTGCAGTATCTTGGATACAGCCATAACACTCTCGTTAGTACCACTCTGGCGCCCTACCCAGCGGCCAATGCTGCCCCCTACCGCTTCAGGGACATCACTAGTTGTAATGGTACGGTCTGGCTGAAAGCCAGTCGAACTGGTGATCATATCCCCATTCAGGGTCAATACTTCTAACTCGGTTTTATCCAGCCCAAATCTCTCCAGTAGCACTTGCAGCTGGTTCGAGTTGTTATCGCCATCTAGCTTATGAAAAAACGACTCTGCCGTGGTAATGTGATTTTTTATCTTGCTATATACACTGTCATAATAATACGTTCTGATGGCAAGCAGGAATATAACTTCTACGAGGAGAAGCGCCAAAAAAACTACAAGAATGTAGTGTAGAACAATTTGTCTGCGCATCCCCTTCTTAATCATTGTACTTGGCCTTTCCATCTGTATCCGTGTCCCCATACCGTTTGCAAAAATTCTGGCTCTGACGGATTATTCTCTATTTTTTGACGCAGACGAGNNATCCAGCAAAAGATCGCGGCTGAGCGGTGTATTTTCTTTTTCGAGAAAGAATTGGATCAATGAAAACTCTGTTGGCGTCAGTTCAATCGCTTCATTATCACGTTTAAAATGTTTGGAAATAAGATCCAAGGTAAATGGCCCTGAAACGAAAGAAACTTTCGCTGACTGTTCACGATGAACATTCACTCGGCGCAGCAACGATTGAATTCGAGCAATCAGTTCTGTCGGGCTGAATGGCTTGCTAACATGGTC
>DOJM01000117.1:4498-7033 GCA_003529225.1 Paenibacillus sp. | reverse complement strand
ACTACGAATGGACTCCTCATCTTCCAGTATCAGTACTTTACTCATCTATTCCCTTCCTTTCTATAGGGGGAGCAATTTTATTGCTTCCTTCCTTTTGTGTACTTTGTTCTAACTTACCGCGGTAGGCGATGACCTTGTCTGCATCACGTGCAAGCAGATCCCAACCGTCATTCTTCACACGGCCCCATTCAGAAGGAGAAAAGAAGGAAACCTCAGCAACCGTCTCACCGGTATCTGACATGATAAACTTAAGGTTCTCGTCCAGAACCGATTTCGTATCAACCGTCACCTTCCCATGCCATTCCGGAGAAAAATTAATATTGAATCGATCCGATGGATCATGATATAGCTGGGTTGCGAAGGTCAGACCGTCTTTCCCATCCCATTTATAATAGGAGGTAAAGTATGGAATTTCAGCGGGGTCGAAATACTCCCATCCTTTAGGCGCCTCAAGCAATCCAATTTCAATAATGCCATCATGATCAATATCTTCGCTTGCAATCCGACGATCTTTATAAGTCCGCGCATCGCCTGGTAATACCACACGCAGCTTGTTATTCTCCATAACAACAATAGAGGTATAGGCAGATTGGGAATCCACTGCCNNATTATTAAAATAAGGGTCGATATTATCAAGCTTATCGAGTACCTTAAAGCCATCATTGTACTGATAGATTGAAATGGTTGCAAATTCATTTCTTTTAAAATAAACAACGGTGATGTCTTCAATTCCATCCCCATTAAGATCATCAATCATATATTTTGTATAAGGATGTGAAAGCACTTCTTCTAATGATCCAGTGGAATAGCTATAGACGACAAGACCCTTTTCTTCACCTTGTGAATAGCCGGTAACAATTTCAAGCTTCCCATCACCCGTCATATCCTTCAAATCAACCGACTCTAGTACAGATCCTTCGCCATCGAATACAAGCTTCTTGACCCAAGTGTCGCCCTGTTTCTCCAGTATCATCCCGTGAATCTGTACGGCTTCACCTGGAGTCTTATAGAACACTAGCGTCTCCATAACTCCATCCTTATTGAGATCCTCAGTAAAGATGGTACTATCATCGTCATTGGTCGGACGAATCAACGTGNNAAATAGCAGCCATAAGTGTTGCTTTGTCAGCAGACAATTGTGGGGATTTCATCTTAGAAACAGGATCACTGATGAAAGTACAACCCGACAGTACGGATAACGTCAGCGTTGCAGCTACAAAGCACCTAAGGCTTCTCATATTCAACTTCATCACTCTTTTCCTTATCCGTGTCCTATATTTAAAGATTTGCACGTTCTTGGAACGTTAATCTACGCCCCTTTATATCATGCTTAATTCTGCCATCCTCTAGTACCCATAAACGTGAAGCAAAACGTTCTGCTAATTCAATCGGTAACACCGTTACAACCGTAAGACCGGTTTCTTTACACAGCTTCCGCAATGTTTCCAAGACACTCTCCGCGGATTTAGGATCTAATCCCGTAACCGGTTCATCCGCTAAAATCACTTTAGCACCGTGAGTCAACGCTCTAGCAATCGCTACACGCTGCCTTTCTCCACCACTAAGTTGACTTGTCTTCATCTTCGCCTTATCCAGGAGGCCAAGGGCATCCAATTCATCCATTGCACCCATATAATCATCTGAACGTACCATCCCAGTAACCATTCGCCATAACGGCGTTTGTGCGGACTGGCCGATCAGTACATTTTTCAATGCAGTACGGTTAGGATTAAGCTCTGCATTCTGCTCCAGGTATGCCCACTCGCGGCGAATTTTTCTTTTACCTGTAAAAGCACTCGCCATTATATCTGTACCGTCCACTCTAAAATTCCCTCGATCCCACTTCTCACGCAACGCTAAACAGCGCAGTAAAGTGGTCTTACCGCTACCGCTACCTCCAAGTATTGCTACGAACTCACCCGGTTCTAATTGAAACCCTATATCCTGTAGAACTGGATTTTTATCTTCCCCAACTGCCTTGGCTAAGTGTTCAACTGTGATCATAGTTCAGCCTCTCCCTGTCTTTATCTATAATCTATAGTGTACTCTGAAAGCCAGATGAATTTCCATGCGAGCACTCGTTCTTATCTTACCTCAAATTTTTTGCCGTGGCGAGAAAAATAACCCAAGCAATCCGAAGACGATATATAAAGCGCCCATCAAGCCGAAAATCCCCCCGCCCCAGCCGGCTTGCATGAGCAAACCGCCGATACCTGGACCTATAATACTGCCTATACTAAAATGAAAAGAAGCAACCACATTTGCAGCAGGCAGTAAATGTCGTGGTAAAATATCCGCAGCCAGACTAAGCCCTAACGAGAAAAAGGAGCCTACAAGTCCACCAGCAATCATCAACAGCACTATAGTCACTTTGAAATGGTTACCTGCTAATGGCAGTAATGCGAAGGCAATCCCGCCTCCAATCCCAGTAAGAATCAATACCTTCTTTCGACCAAATCGGTCGCTCCACAGTCCTAGCGGAAATTGTAACAACAGTCCCCCTATGCCCGCAAAAGGCAATAAGGCTGCAATTTG
>DOJM01000117.1:2197-4469 GCA_003529225.1 Paenibacillus sp. | reverse complement strand
TACCTGACTTTCTCCACTCTCAACTTTATCTGGACGTGAATCTGGAAGCATTGTAATGGCAAGTATTAGGACCAGCAAAAAAAGAAAAGCTAGAACAATAAAGGGTGTTGCCTGACCAAATCGCAGCAGACTAATTCCAAGTGGCCCCAAGCTAAACCCCAGACCATAGGACATCCCATACAGGGAAAGATTTCGTCCGCGATGCTCGGCAGGTGTCATTAGCAGCACCCATAGCTGAGCGGCATAATTGATAGCTGCATCACCAACACCTACAAGTAGACGTAACACAAACCATATTTTGATTCCAGGAAAAAAGGGAAATAAGAGCAAGCTTACTAAGACTAGGCTTATCCCGCCAGCAATCAATTTTTTGAATCCAATCGCTCCGAGAACTCTTTCAGCAATCAAGGTCATTCCGAATGATCCTATGTATAAAGCAGCTGCATTTAGTCCATTAAGCGAAGAGGAAACTCCTTTCTGCTCCAATAGAATGGATAGTACGGGAAGCAGCATTCCTTGGCTGAGTCCAGCCGCTATAGTAGCGGTAATAAGAATCATGAAATTCATTTTGCTGTTACTTCGAATAGATAATTTTGGCCGGTCTGACACAGATGATATCCCCCTATGATTAATAACACTAATTTGTTCTAACGCCAATTGGCAAACACCGAACATTATAGTGGACAACCCTCTTCAAAACAAGAGATAATATGAAGATGTTACGGATTTCCTGGGGGTGCATGAGACATGGAGTACGAATTAAAGATCGACGTATCGCCGGTTTATGAACTGCTGGACAGTTTTATGTTATATGTAACTAGAAAATGGATCTCCAATTTGGACATTGGTCCCCACTGGATAAGTGATGTGGAAGATCGCATTTCTCCTCATAAGGTAACAGCTTTAATGCAAGCCGCCGAGTGGCCTTTTACGGATTATGATGTGCTATATGCCTGGGTTTACATTCGAGGACCCGCAACATCAGTGCAGCATTTCTTAGATGATCTGGATTCAGCCTCCATAGAAGAATGTTATCAGCAAATCGCTCCGCTCATTCAGGAGTTTACGATTGAAGATGCTTTTCGGATTCGGAGCAGCTATAGTCCACTCTTGCGTCTCTGGTACGAGCAATACTTCCGCCATGTGGAGCACAAAATATTACCGCTATTAATTGAAGATGCATCTGAGAAAAAAATGCTTGAAAGCAAAATGGACCCCGTTTCTCTAATTGAATACGCATCTGGCGGTGTAGTTTTCGAGGAGATCACGGATCTAAAAACGATTGTATTACTTCCAACTGTTCATAATCGTCCGATTAACACCTACTGCTTCTACAAAACCATGGTGATTGTACAGTATCCTGTAGATGTACCTTTAGAAGACGAAAATGAACCACCTATGGTGCTTTTGCGCATGACCAAGGCACTTTCCGACCCCACCAGACTTCGATTGCTTCGCTATGTCGCACATGAACCCAAGTCGTTGTGGGAGATGCAATCTGATCTTAATCAATCCAGAGAAATGCTGATGCATCACCTTATGATTCTACGAGTAGCCGGCCTACTCCGCATCCATCTTAGAGGTGAACAAGACGAACGTTTCAGTATTCGCCCTGACGGCGCATCAGAGCTTCAAATGTTCCTAGAGTCTTATATTTACCTATAGAACACTATACAGATACAGATCCAAGGAGTGAGAGATATGAAATACATGACACAACAGGTGATTTTCGATCTAGATGATANNGGCAATATTTTGAGCTGATGACAGATTGGTTTAATGAATTTGGCCCAAGCACCAGTGATTTACGTAACAAACAAATAGAAATTGATGTGCACACGGTCAACACAAGTGGTCTTGCCAGCGATAATTTCCCTAAATCTCTAATCGCTACCTACCGCTTCTTCTGCGCCAAATATAATCGTCCGACGGACCGTTTTCAAGAACAACAGTTACACAAGCTTGGACTAAGCGTTTATGATCAAGAAATTGAAGCTTACCCTGGCATGGTTGAAACGCTAGATACTCTGAAGCAGGATGGTCACCATTTATTCCTGTATACAGGTGGAGACGATACGATCCAACAACGTAAAATTGAGCAAATGAAGCTGGATGCTTATTTTGATGACCGGATCTATATTCGTCAGCATAAAAATGTTGAGGCACTTGAGAATATTTTGACTACACATGGCTTTGACCGCAAACGCACCTGGATGATCGGTAACTCTTTACGTACAGATGTACTTCCGGCAGTAACCGCAGGCATTAACAG
>DOJM01000117.1:993-2154 GCA_003529225.1 Paenibacillus sp. | reverse complement strand
TCTGCACAAAAGCTAAGTGAAACGTAACCTCCGACATTGTTACAAATGACA
This sequence comes from Paenibacillus sp., assembly GCA_003529225.1. Taxonomy (GTDB): domain Bacteria; phylum Bacillota; class Bacilli; order Paenibacillales; family Paenibacillaceae; genus Paenibacillus_AQ; species Paenibacillus_AQ pseudetheri. The sequence goes on along the minus strand of DOJM01000117.1, from coordinate 2,103 downwards.
TATCTACTCTACCTCTGGGATGATTATACTATTTTTGTACAATTCCCATATGAAGTAGGAGATGAGATATGAACAAGAAAGTGAAGTCCAAGAATTCCCGAACTAACAAACAAATGCTTCCCATGCTCTTAGGTATAGTTGTTGTAATCCTTGTCGCTGTTATTGTCTTCATTCTAAATGACAAGACAGACAGTACAGAGGGACTACCTAACTACACCGATGTGAAGGGAAGCATTGTTGTTGATGGGCTGAAATACGAAAAGCAACCTCATCTTGGTAGTCCTGATGCCAAAATCAAAGTCATCGAATTCGCAGATTTCAAATGTCCTGCCTGCAAAAATTGGTCGGAGAAATATTTGGATACTTTTGTTAAGGACTACGTGGATACCGGAAAAGTTGAACTCTTCTTCATGAACTTTGCCTTCTTGGATCGAGATTCCTATCTTGCTGCAAGTGCAGGTGAAGCCATTTATAAGCAAAGCAACGAGAAGTTCTGGGAATATCTCCATAAGCTGTACGCCAATCAAGGCGATGAGAGCAAAATATGGGCCACACAGAAGTTCATTCTGAATTTTGTCAAGAATAACATCGAAGGCATTGATTACGCACAATTCGAAACAGATCTCAAGAATCATACCTACATGTTCGACGTCAAAGAAGACTTCAAGATCGCCGGATCGTACGGGGTTAATGGTACACCTAAATTTATGGTAAACGGAGCCCTGCTTCCCGACTCTTCCTATGAAGGGTTAACTGCAGCGATTGAAGCGCAGCTGGCTAAAGCCGCTGAATAAATATAAAACATTATTAAAAAGGTGTCTCTGCCACGTAACCAACATGGCTAAAGACACCTTTTTGCCGTGCATACAATCTTTCCGATCGCCTATGATTCTACTGTTAATTGTCCCGTATCCATATTCTGAAGCACTAGCTTGCCTTCAAGGGGTGTACCATCTTCGCTGGTAAGCTTTAGCTTGCCCGTCCGACCTTTTTCAATCAACGCCTTCACTTGCGCGTCCGTGAGTGTACGACCATGATTTTCTTTCCAGATCACGAATTTGCAGCCTTCCTTGTAGTGAGAGCAGCCGTAGCCTTTTTTACCCATGAATA
>DOJM01000117.1:438-939 GCA_003529225.1 Paenibacillus sp. | reverse complement strand
GTCTCCCCTTCAAAAGAGGTTTTGGACGCCCGAGATTGTACTCGTACTTTATCCACGATCATACAGGCAAACCTTTTTACATTCTCCATAAACTGCCCGTCCGACGCCGTTCCTCTGGAAATTTCGTTCAAGCGACGTTCCCATTGTCCGGTCATTTCCGGTGAAGTCAACAGCTCAATACCCGCTCCACGAATTAGTTCAATGGCTGTGCGTCCTTTTTGCGTGATAGCAATTTTTTTACCCTGCATTTCAATGTATCCGACATTCTTCAGCCGTTCTATCGTTGCTGCGCGGGTAGCCGGAGTTCCAAGCCCTGAATCCTTCATAGCATCGCGAAGCTCTTCATCCTCAATCTGCTTTCCGGCTCTTTCCATCGCGCGAAGCAGCGTACCCTCTGTGTAATGCTTGGGTGGCTGAGTATCTTTCTCTTTAACAATAGCATCACTACAAACCACTTCTTCTGCCGGAGCAATAGAAAATGGTTCATTCACTTCGATCTCC
>DOJM01000117.1:0-360 GCA_003529225.1 Paenibacillus sp. | reverse complement strand
TCCTGATGCTTTACGATATGTAGGCAAAATCGCGTGGTGATCCTCAACCTTTGAGGGGTTGCAGATAAATTTATTCCCTTTATGAACGAGATTGCGATTTGCACCCTTCACCCACTCATCATAAGCCGTCCCTTGTAGCGCAGATAACGTCTTATGCATCTCAGGAATATTCTGTTCTGTAACATAGTTGGAGTTCGTCCGCGGATAAGAGATCACCTTGTGCTTTTCATATAACGCTTGAGCAATATCGAGCGTCTTTTTTGCGGAAAAAGCGTACTTTCCATTCGCCTCCCGCTGCAGCAGCGTTAAATCGTACAGCTTATTCGGATACTCTTTCGTTTCCTTAACCTCGTAAGACTC
>DOJM01000430.1:2881-9662 GCA_003529225.1 Paenibacillus sp. | reverse complement strand
CTCCGGATTTTCACCGCTAAGAGGAATAAAAAAATCTGGAGAGCACAGCGATTGTTACAATAGTCCGTTCGCGGAGCGTCCACCTAACCGCCCACGATAATCCTAGATAAAAAACGAAGCTGTCCCAAGTAGCCATTTCCATGACTTTTGGGACAGCCTCGTTTTGTCTGCCAAGGATAAAAGAAACTTTACAAAAAAACTACCCCTCTATTAATAGAGGGATAGCGCCAATGAATCATTCTCACTATAACTGTGCAATATAGCCTCAGAGCCTTTAATTTCGATACTAATTAATGAATTCAGGCATTTCTGGATGGCATTCTTGCCCTTTTGAATTTTGAGCTCCAACGTACTGTTAAGTAATCTAAGTACTTTTTGAGTGGGCTGTTTATTTTCTGTTGTGAAATACACAGGTACAAGTTTGTTCTGAAAAGTGATGAGCATTCTCATTTTGAAGACACCTCGCTAAAAGTATTTCATGTTAATGATAATACCCTTTGTTTCTTAATTTTACCTTAAAATTAGCTTATGATAACATAAAGATTGTTAGATTAATATACATATATATGAAATACAGGAAGGATACAATGATGTGAATGACAATGGATTGGCCGATTTAACGCATTTTTTATTTCCAGATGAAGCAATGGGGCAAGCAGTTCTGGACCAGTTACATACAGGTTTAACCGCAGAACGGATCTGTAGATTGAAATATAAAGAGAAGGAGGAAATGAAGGACCTGTGTCTGCAAATACATAAAGACCGGATACTAGTAATCTGCAATAGTAACCCGGAAACCCTGCTCTATGAATTAAANNGGAGCTTTTGTCTTCAGCTGTTTGAATGTGAGAACATGAAGGAGCTCTACAATCACGGGATTCCGGCATTACTAATGTCAAAAAGAAAGTTTGAGGAGCTGAAAAAAAGCTCATGTTCATCCACGCTGCAAATGCTCTCAGATTGTTTAGCAGCAGAGACAGGGGATGATGTACATTCCATCCAACTAGCACGGGTGATGAAGGGCTTCATGTCGGAGGGAGAATTACGACTCTGCACTTCCAGTGACAGTGGATGGATCTTCCAGAAAGCACGCTTCTTAGGCGATCATTCCAGTGGCTGGTTGTTACGAATGAGCAGTGATCCATCCAAAGACTGGCTTATAGCCCTCCCGATTACAAAAGCTCAATTATGTGGATCAGTAACAAAGTGGGTGTTACATTCCTCCGAATTTCTCACTCCACAATAGCGGTTGAATAAGGAGGGAGGGTAAGTTGATCTGAATTCAAGATCAATTTGACAGCAATCGTCTTTAGAATCTTGGAGTAAGAGAAACTCTCGACATTGGGATGTAGTGCAATGGTTTGTTCTTCTCCAGTAAGGTTATGGACGACGAGCACCTGATCCTGTGTTGTTAGTCGTTCGTAAGCCATAACCCCGGGATTGCCAGAAGCATAGTCACGGATTCCGCCATCCCGGAGCGCAGGAACCTCATTTCTTAACGCAATGAGTTGGCGATATCTTTCTAGCAGTGAACCACTATCATTCAGCTGGCTCTCGACATCAACGTTTATCGCACCCGCATTATTACGACCGGCCTCCCAAGTAGTCTGCCCCTCTCCTTGATCGGCTGCACTCCATCTCATAGGCTCTCGAAGTCCTTCATCTGGCTTCACACCGAGCATTCCAATTTCTTCACCATAATAGATAAAAGGATTTCCAGGCAAAGTTAACAGTAGTGCTGCTGCCATTTTTGCATGATTCGGGTTGTTGTCTAATTGACTCATGACTCTGTTTTGATCATGATTCGTTAAGAAAGTAGCATCGGTAAACTGGTTATCGGATATTTTGGAATACAATTTATAGGTTCGTTCCAGCGTAAAGGCTGTCCCGCTGTCTTTTTCAGTTTTTACAGAGTTCACTAGTGTTTCTGCTAAGCCAAAGTTAAAGCTTGAGTTAAAAGCTTGATCTAAATAAGCTCCGACAGTGACAGCAGAATTCTCCCAGACCTCGCCAACTATATATGCCTCTGGATTTACTTCATTCATAGCCTTGCGGAACTCCTGCCACCAGGATACATTTTTAACGGTAGTAGCCTCAGTTTTGTCACTTAAAAGATCTTCGTAGATATGCTTCGCAGCATCTAGTCGGAAGCCATCCACACCTTGCTCCAGCCAAAACTTTCCGATGTCCTTCATTTCAGTACGAACTTCTGCGTTATCGAAATTGAGATCAGGCATGCCTTCCCAAAAGCCGCCCAGATAATGACTTCCAAGTAATGAATGCCACGCATTGCCACCCCCAGCTGCGCTGGCTCCGTTTGCGGGACGGCCTTGATCTTCAGCCCAGACATACCAATCGCGATATTTGCTGTCACTGTTTTTAGCTGAGTCTACGAACCATGGGTGTTCTTTGGAGGTATGATTCACAACCAAATCCATAATTATTTTTATTCCTCGTTTATGCGCTTCTGTAATGAGCTCTTGCATATCCTCAATCGTCCCATAATCAGGATTAATCGCACGATAATCGGTTACATCATACCCATGATAGCTTGGTGATGGGTTGATGGGCATGAGCCAAATCCCGCCAATCCCCAAATCAGTCGTGGTTTCAGGATTCCCATCATTTAAGTAATCCAGCTTTTGGGTGATCCCTTTGAGATCTCCAATGCCATCGCCGTCTGAATCATAGAAGGAACGAACAAATAATTCATAATAAACGGTGGAAGGTTGTTCGTCCGTCTTATTAATGACTTTTGCAGCTTGTGGTGTAGCGGTGCTCCGAATGGAGTCTGCTTTAGGGGAGGGTGTGGCAATGGATGTTTTGTTGCTTTGATTACCAGAACAACCGGACAGCAGAAATGTGGTTAGGCAGATGCCCACCAGAGAGCATATTGTGATTTTTTTAGTTTTGAATGTAGCACCTTTATACATATGTAATAACTCCTTCTATTGCAAATTTTCTAATACAAGAAATGGAAAGCGCTTTATTTCCTATAGTACTCGAATGCGTCCAATTAGGTAAAACGTTTGCACGGATACAAAAACAGCAAATTAATCGATATTTATCCATTATTTCAATAAAAGTCACTAGTATCATGGTTATTCTTGGATTTCCCTAGGTTATTGGAGGTTTTAACCTTTTAGTAGGCATCTGCATATGCTTTAAGCAAGGGCGAAGGACCCGGTAAGAAAGGAGAATGAAGAATGAAGATTCGGAAAAAGCTGTCATTGTCGCTCATGATCATTACTCTATGCTTTTCAGTGCTTGCCGGTTGCGGCGGGAAGTCAGAGCTGGTAAAGGGGAAGATGGGTGAGGTCACACGTTCTGTCTTTTATGCACCCGAATATGTCGCCTTATCACAAAATTTCTTTAAAGATGAAGGACTTGACGTAGAGCTACAGACGATCCCCGGTGGAGATAAAACCATGACTGCACTCCTCTCAGGTGCCATCGATGTTGCATTAGTAGGTTCTGAAACCTCCATTTATGTGTATCAACAGGGTTCAGATGATCCGGTCATTAATTTTGCACAGCTGACTCAGAGGGATGGAACGTTCCTGTTTGCCCGTAAAGCTGACGGAGCGTTTAACTGGGATAAAGTGAAGGGTTCTACCTTCCTGGGGCAAAGAAAAGGCGGAATGCCACAAATGGCGGGTGCGTTTACTTTATCTAAAAAAGGAATAGATCCTACCAAAGACATTACCTTGATCCAAAATATTGACTTTGCCAATATTACCGGTGCGTTTGCTTCAGGCACAGGCGATTATGTGCAGCTGTTTGAACCACAGGCTTCAATCTTTGAACGTGAGGGCCGAGGGGAAGTAGTGGCTTCGTTTGGTGTGGAAAGCGGCTATTTACCATACACCGTGTTTATGTCTAANNCGGTACAGAAGTTCACAAATGCGATCCAGCGTGCTCAGCTTTGGGTGAAGGATCATAGCCCTGAAGAAATTGCGGATGCGATAATGACTTATTTTGATAAGACGGATAGAGATATCGTGGTTTCAGCAGTCAAACGTTATAAGGAACAGGATACCTATGCTGTTAATCCAGTTATAGATCAAGAAGAATGGAACAATCTGCTCGATGTTATTGATAATGCTGGTGAGCTTAAAGAACGCGTACCTGCTGACAAAATAGTGAATAACAGTTTTGCTGAAAAAGCTGAGAAGAACATAAAGAACAGCACTTCAAAATAAGTGAAAACCTAAGATCTTAAATAGGATGATGCAAAAATGAAGGAGGGGCTAACAATGCTTCCAGTAGTGCAATTAAAGGGAGTAACGCATGCCTATCTTGGCGACCGTGAAGCTTCACTGGCCGTTGAGGACCTGAACCTTAATGTCGAGCAAGGAGAGTTCGTTAGCTTAGTTGGACCAAGTGGTTGCGGCAAGACAACACTTCTATCGATTATTGCAGGTCTGCTGCAGCCTTCTCAAGGTGAAGTATTCGTAAATGGCGAACCCATTATGGGTCCCTCACCAGAGGTTGGGTATATGCTGCAGCAGGATTATCTTTTTCCTTGGCGGAGTATTCTGGGCAATGCCATTCTAGGTCTTGAGCTGACTGGAAGCTTGAACGAGGAGAGCAGAAAGCGGACGTTGGAGTTGCTTCGAGAGATGGGTTTAGAAGGTAAAGAACACGCCTTTCCTAATCAGTTATCTGGTGGAATGCGGCAGAGAGTGGCTCTGGTTCGTACCTTAGCTACGAATCCTGGACTCCTTCTACTAGACGAGCCGTTCTCGGCACTTGATTACCAGATCAAATTACAGCTGGAAGATTTGGTCTCTGAGACCTTACGCAGCAGGGGGACAACTGCAATATTAGTCACTCATGATCTATCTGAGGCTATTGCGGTAAGCAGCAGTGTTATTCTTCTACAACGAAATCCAGGGAAGATCCGAAAAGTATTTTCAGTGCCAGAGCAAATCCGGTCAGCACCTCCGCTATTTGCGCGTGATCAGCCAGGCTTTTCGGAGCTTTTTCATGAAATATGGAAAGAGATGGAGATTGCAGGGAGGGAAAGCTAATGAAACATACGGAGCAATCGGGGTTATTAGCTTCCCGTGAACAGTGGCTACAACAATTGCATGGCAATTATAAAAAAACGAAGCACCGCTGGCGCAATCAGGTGATTGCCGTGAGAAGCAGCCTGCTGCTGCTATTCTTTGTACTTTGGGAAGCTGGAGCAAGAATGGGCTGGATTGATGAGCTATTGTTCAGCTATCCCACAAAAATCTTCCGCCAGATCTGGGGAGACATGGTTAGTGGGAGCCTGTGGCCCCATCTGGGGATTACGGTAGGTGAGACTGCGGTAGGCTTTGTACTGGGAACGCTGCTAGGGACTCTGCTGGCTGTAATTATTTGGTGGTCTCCTTTTTTATCAGCAGTACTTGATCCTTATATGGTCGTATTTAACAGTATGCCGAAAGTGGCGCTGGGGCCGATTTTTATCGTCATGTTCGGAGCCGGATTCACTGCTATTGTTGTTACTACTTTATCTATTACGGTGATTATTACGACGCTTGTTGTATACAACAGTTTTTGCAGTGTGGATCCGAATNNCATTCGGGGCCTCTAGAGTTCAGGTGTTCTTTAAAGTGATTCTTCCAGCCTCATTCCCAACTGTAGTATCCACCCTAAAGGTGAATGTAGGGATGTCATGGGTAGGGGTTATCGTAGGGGAGTTCCTGGTCGCTAAATCGGGTCTGGGTTATCTGATTATTTATGGTTTCCAGGTGTTTAATTTCACGCTAGTAATGTCTAGTCTTTTGATTATCGCGGCTGTAGCTACGGCAATGTATCAATTAGTGGTATATCTTGAGAAGCGGTTGTTATCCCGGCGATGAACCTTATGTAATATTGTGTCCGCACACAAAATCTTGTAACATGTCTATATCTTTACCTATTTATTGGGATAGTGCTTGTAAGGAGAGATAAGGCTATGGGATTTCGTGTGATAAAAACAGCCGCAGCTACGTTATTATCCGTACTAGTTGCGTCTGCAGTGGGTATACCTAATGCGCAGAGTGCAGGCTTGCTGGCAATTTTGGGTGTAGAGGTTACTTTGAAAAGGAGTTTCCGAACGATAACGGCTCGTTTTTTAGCCTCGCTCGTGGGACTCTTTTTTGGCTGCATCCTANNCGTAGGCTTTCCGATGATTGTAAAGTCTGGCTACAAAGAAGGAATTGTCACCAGCTCGGTTATCGTGTTTCGCGTGTTTGGACAAGCTGAGCTATCGCTCCATGTCCTGTTGCAGCAAATAGAGCTTCTAGCTATTGGGCTCGGTTCGGCAGGGCTGGTAAACTTGGTTTACATGCCTCAGACTGGTGGAGTCATTTATGGGATCCGTAAGGAAGTGGATCGCTATTTTTCGGTTATTTTTACCCAGATGGCCCGAACACTTCGAGATCCTGCGTATATTTGGGACGGTAAAGAATTAATTGACGCAGATAATGCAGTGCAGCGGGGACTAACGGCAGCTACCCGTGAGATGGAGAATCATGTTATTCATCCTGATGAAGCATGGAATGTCTATTTTTATATGCGGAAGGAGCAACTGGAATCGATTCAAAGTATGATTCAGCTGCTTTCTCAAGTGTATCGCCATTTACCACATGGGGAGATGGTTGCTGAGTTATTTGACCAGCTTAGCGGGGATGTACTTGCCGAAGAATATACTGGACGAACTGAACATTTACTGGACGAGCTAACAAGAGAATTCGAAGAAATGGATCTGCCAGAGACACGTGAGGAATTTGAAGTGCGCTCAGCTATT
>DOJM01000430.1:0-2829 GCA_003529225.1 Paenibacillus sp. | reverse complement strand
CGTCTGAAGATTCGAAATAAGGCTTAAATTGAGGCTTTAATAAACTGAAGTATTAACTATCTCTGTCAAAATCACGATAAGATATGTATGAGCTAAAAGTTGATCACAGGATATGATTAACGATTTTATGGTGAGTTCAAATAATNNAGTTATGGAATCATTTATTGGAAAACAGCTTGTAGCTAACCTTTTTAATGACAAAGGAGTATTTGTTCTACCGGCATTGACTTTATTAAGTGCTGAGCATATACGATTAATCAATCAACATAAGATCATCTTAGAGTCTCATGACGTCGTACAGCTGGATAGCGCGGAATTTTTCCAACTGGCAATCGATGATTGCACAGCTGCGATAGAGAATATTTTTGAACAGATTCGTCATAACAAAAACAAACGAATTCCTATGCTTGAAGTTAGAAATGAAGTCATTCCGTTTATTCAGCAGGTAAGCGAAAAGAATGACTTCTACGGCGTATTGGCTGCGTTGCAGTCCAAGGATGATTATACATACAGACATAATGTAGCGGTTGGCATTTTATCTACCTTGCTAGGTAAATGGCTAAAATTAAAGCCTGAGGATTTGAGTATGCTGACGATCGCAGCGACCCTTCATGATATCGGAAAAATGAGGATTCCGGATGAATTATTAACCCGGCCGGGTCCGTTGACCGCTGAGGAGTATCAGCTTATGAAAAAGCATACGACCTATGGTTACGAGATGATCCGGGACACTATTGGAACCAATCATATGCAAGCGCTCGTCGCCTTGCAGCATCATGAAAGAATGGACGGCAGTGGTTATCCATTCGGCGTACTTGGGAATCGTATCACTGATTTCAGTAAAATTGTTGCAGTAGCAGACGTGTTCCATGCGATGACATCCGACCGGTTTTATCGTAAAGCTTCACCTCTTTATGAAGTGTTGCTGCAGATGGAGGAAAGCGTATTTGGCAAGCTTGACCCTTATATTTGTAGAGTCTTTATTAATAAGTTAATGCAGTCAATGATAGGGAATGAAGTGGAATTGACAGATGGACGGACAGGAAAAATCATTATGATTCTTGCTACTGATCCACTGCGTCCCCTCGTGAATATTGATGACGATTTTATTGACCTGAGCAAACATAGATCTATTGGTATTGTGCGCGTAATCCCGCAATAGCAGGCTTTATAAGGTTTTTTTAACGTTCAGAATGGATATGTATTAGGCTGGACCATTTTTATAATCTACTCATATCTGTACAAATTTTGAAATAAAATGAACTATAAGTCTTCTGATAAGACCCTCTGGAGGGCTTACTCAAATTTATTTATAGACTAACAATCAACAAATGCCTAGAACCTGCATACACTTGATAGTGAATGATTGTATGGAGGAGGTTTAAAGATGTCATTAAGCCATAAACGTCAAACAAGGGAGATCATTACGAAGGCAATTTGCGGCAAAGGTCGTAAGTTCTCTACAGCAACCCATACCGTGACTCCGCCACATCACCCGACTAGTATTCTGGGGGCTTGGATTATCAACCACCAGTACGAAGCGGTTGCCGCCGGGAACGGAATCGAAGTAATTGGTACTTACGATGTAAACATCTGGTACTCGTACGACAAGAACAAGCAGACCGAGGTAGCTAAAGAAACGGTCTCCTATGTGGAGCTCATTCCGCTTTCGTACCTGGACACGAGACACCGCACTTCTACTGTTGAGGTCTCTGCGGAGGCAACGCAGGAACCCAACTGTGTAGAAGCGGGCGTATCGCCAGGCGGAGGCAGTGTGACACTTCGCGTAGAGCGCGAGTTCGAAGTGGAGTTGGTGGCTGAGACCAAAGTCCGTGTGTATGTCACTGAGCAAAGTGATGATCTAGAAGACAAGGATTATGATTTTGAAGGTGATAGCTTCGATTACGATGATCTGGACCCTGACAATCTGGATGATGAGCTGTAAGGAAGGATACGCCGCCGCTAACTGAGTACTGATGGGTTATGGTCCATTATATGTAGGGAGGGCGGCGGCGTAGAGGGCGAATGCCCTCCTTTTTTTTATTTATTTTTAGAATTAAAACTGGAACCAGAGTGGATTAAGAATTACTTGGTTCGTATGTATGGGCAAGATGTGCTTCTGCAGGGCTTTTAATCTTGGGCTGCGATGGATGGAGGGGCAGGAGAATGAATGAAGGGTTTAAGGTGTATTCAGGATTGTCATCAGCACAGAGAGAGTCCAGATTATTTCGGAGTGGTATTGAAGCGACGCTTACTTCGTCTAGCAAGGGAATAAAGGGCTCGCAAGCATCTCTGAGGAGAAACCAGACCTCTGGTGAAAGAAATCGTTTAGAAGATACATATGAAACTCTGCCTTCCGATAAGGCCCATAAACAGTGTTATAACATACTCATGTATAATTTGAGCGTTCTGCAGATCACTCCACTAGGAGCAGGTCCAGGTATGCGCGCAGCCTCCGATTTGCTATCCGGGGCTGTACGAATGGATAGTGTCGATAGCAGCGAATCCATGGGGGCTGCACCAGGTGAGTGGCGTGGAGTAATGAAATTACTTCAGCGTATTGCTGTTCGGACTTTGTACAGCCTGGGGCTGGATAGCGGTGAGGTCCTGCTGAGGGCAATGGGGTACCGGAGGTATGTCGTGGAGGGAGTCACTCCACTACTACAGCGTTCCGGCAAATCATTGCCAGAGCCTTATCGTTCCGCAGCATTAGCGCTGGAACGGAGCCTTGCTCTGGAGCAGCCAGGCCGTAGCGGCCTGCTCATGGGCATGGACCCGGAGTTTATCATCCTCCGGGAGTCCACGGGCCGCGTCGTGCCTGCGTCGCGG
>DOJM01000386.1:3429-5883 GCA_003529225.1 Paenibacillus sp. | reverse complement strand
GTAATAATTACTATAATCTATTTCTCTCATATTCTAGCCTCCAAATAATATCGGTAATGTTTATTTTATATGAACATTACTTTATAACGGTGTAGTAAGATATAACCATTAAACGTAACTATGAAAAAATACATTGTAAATGAGGCTTACTAATGAGTGATTACCAATTGATCAGCGACTATAAACATCTCCCAAAATATAGAGAGAGCTTCAATACTCTAGCCAAAATGATCTTTGGAATTGATTTCACACCTTGGATTGAACAAGGGGGCTGGAATGACAAGTATATTTGTTATTCCTATATCGACGAGGACCATGTGATCGCAAATGCGTCCATAAACAAAATGAACATTGTTTTAAATCAAAAAGAGTATAATGCCATTCAAATTGGCACCGTAATGACACATCCTGATTATCGTATGCAAGGATTATCCCGAAAGTTAATAGATCATATTATCACTAAGTACGAGCATGAATGTGACTTCATCTACTTATTTGCAAACGACAGTGCTTTGGACTATTATCCTAAATTCGGATTTGAACGCATGCAAGAAAGCAGCTTTTCGCTTAACGCTTCTCATCTTAGGAATCAAACATCTAAAACCTACTCAGTGCGGCCCTTATCTATGAATAACTCCGTTGATTTCACCATGATAAAGAAATTCGCTGAAGAAAGATTAGCGGTGTCCTCTATACTCAGCGTTATAAACAATGAACATCAGCTGCTGTTTTATTTCATCCTTCCTTTCCGGGATTCCTTTTATTATATAGAAGAAGCTGACGTTGTTATTATCTTTAAACATGAAGATCATCAGCTTCATATTTTTGATATTATTAGTGCTACAAGCATGGATATCAACGCGTTATTGAACAGCATTATTTCTCCTGAAACGGAGGTTATACATTTTTATTTCACACCAGATTTTGCAATAGATCACTTGGAGACAGCATTAGTTCCCCAGAGTGAGGATACGTTATTTATGCGTCCACTTTTAAAAGAACTACCTAAACATTTCATATTTCCCATAACCTCACATGCCTAGATAGGTTGAAAAAGGCTGCCATCCGGCAGCCTTTTATTTGCCCTTTCATTCCTTGAGAGCTTCATTTCATACCAGATTTATTCATTAAACAAGTGGAGCTTGAATCAATGTTGCGAAATTGAATCGATGGACATGACCATCATTTAATGTAGTTTGACCAGATACAAAATGTACGTGCTTGCCATTTCCTACTGAAATAGCCGGACCTGTTCTTATCTTTTTAAGATTGTGAAAATGGTTAACGAAATCAGTTCTACTAAGATCAATTTCATGAATATGGCTATTACCTACTCTAATCGCCTGCCCAGTAACACCTGCAAAGCGATGGTTATGTCGATCTGCACCTTCTTCAGCCAATTTCGTACTACCTTCAAATTCATGTACATGTCTCTGCGCATATTGAGAATATAATGTTTTCTTCTTAAGAGTAGCTTTTTTCTTTACCATCTGTTGTGAACCTCCCTATAAACATGGACTTCACAACATTCTATTAAGAAAACACATTTTAAGTTCTAGGCAAGTGTGTCTAAGTAACCATTATGATTTGTTCGCTAATCCATTACAGGAATATACATGCTCTGTATCTCTTGTACTCCTGGAACAAATCCTAGATTGGTATAAACAGACTCTGCGTCATTACCTTCCATGACATATAATCTTAGGAATGGATACTTATCTTTAAGGAGATGAAGTCCTCTTTTCAACATCAGCGTTGCTATCCCTTTACCTCTATAAGAAGGGATTACACCGATACTGTAAACTGCTGCGTAACCACCTTGTAAACCCAAGAGACAATTCGCAATTAACTGTCCCGATTTCCTATCATACACAAGCGTTGACGCCGTAAGTAATGCTTCATTAGTATAATTCGGTTCTTCACTTGGAATAAAATCTTCATAAGAGAATTGTTTTCTTCTAGTTGCCTCTAGACTTCCATTAAAGCTAGCATAGCTACATTCGGCGATCTGATCTTCAAGAATAAAGCGTTTAGCTCCTTTTCCATCATCTTCGATCTGTGGACTTTCAATTGTAAATTCTTCGTTCCATTCCACCTCGAAATGATCTGTAGGACGCTGCATCCAGCGACATCTGAACTCATCAGGCCAAAATCTTGCCCGCGCAAATAAATGAACTTGATCTGGCAGAACCTCGAAAGTTTTTATGGGCTCTGTTCGATCAGACCAATATATCAAAAGCTTTTTTAGTAGTTTCAGTACCACAAATGTATCGTTAAACGGAGGAATAACAAATAAATGATAGATCCGATTAGGTGACATCCTTACTCCACCTATTTTAGACTCCCCTTTATAGATCCAAAAAGCATTCTTTTGGGCAGAATTGAACCCATCTTCTCTAAAAAAGCCAATATATTGAATATTATAATAAATGGAGCAATACACTCCCCACTCTT
>DOJM01000386.1:1001-3393 GCA_003529225.1 Paenibacillus sp. | reverse complement strand
ATCCTCAGACCATCCCATTAATTGCATGTACAATTCCTCCTCGCTGCAACTTCGTCTTCTATTTTCCATAATATCACTTCTTAAAGTAAATGATTGGTAATAAACACTTATAATGATTATTTACTAAATTTCAGCAATTGTTGTTCTCTGATCTAATAAATAGCGTTGCAGCAATCGGATGAGAGGCATGCCTTCGTCAAGAAAGATACGGATATAACCCTCTAGCTCAGCAAGCTTAAGGGCCCGTTCTAAAGCCTCAAATGCCTGGCTAACCTTACGTAGAATTTTCGATTGTAAAATAACCCCAGGCACCCATACGCTCACTTGGTCCGAGGGAGAATTCATGAGATCCTTCCTATGTATGTGTCTTAGTTATTCCCAAAGTAAGAGGCAGCTTCAACGTTATAATTGTTAACCACCGGTAAGTATTAACATGACATTCTAGCAAGCTGACGTCCAATCTATAAAAAAAACTGCCTGTTGGCAGCTTTCTCATTAATATATTCTGAAGCATTGCCATAAGGCAGTTCCCACAGCTATTATAGCTGCCAAGGTTACAAATAGGACATACCCTCTCTTTGTTGTAGTAACCGCATGATTATCATAGAACTCAGGTTTTCGTACAATTCCAAACCATAGATCCGCGATTAAACTAACAACCACTAGAGAAAAGTTTTTTATCACTCCCATGTCATCACTCCTTTTCTACTTTATCTAACCAAGTTTATTATTTATTTCACTTAGCGTCTCATTCATTTCGTCCATTTTCTTGATCATCGCATATTGATTGCTAATCATCATAATTAAACCAATAAAGAACAAAACCACAAGAAGTAAACCCATAGTGCACTTCCTTTCGACAGCTGAATTCATTCGATCTGAACATTCAAGCTTCGAGCAAACCCAGACCTCCATGACGGGTACAGTGGACTCCATTCATAATCCATTCGAGCTTTCGTATTGGAGGCTCCACGTTCCCATCCTTCTCTGCCCTCTTGAACAATAGGAGCAGGAGCACCTATAGCTACTGAATAGATTGATAACCAATCCATTCCTTTAGCAGGCTCATCGTCCACGATGTTCACAGGACCTGAAGGCCAATTCAGAGCGAGCGCCGCCGCATTAGCTGCATCCTCAACATGAAGGAATGACATAACCGCATCTGTCGCTGTCACACTCCCTTGACGAATTGCCTCTGCCATATAGCCACTAGTATCATACCAAGTCCCCTGGCCGTACAACATTCCATACCGCAGGATTACATGATTAGGGATCTCAGCAACTGCCTTTTCTAATGAATATATACCTTCAATTGTTCTTTTCCGAGGCTCTATAGCCTTCAGATCTAAAGGAGTTTCCTCCGTAGCCGGCTCCTCTCCAGCTTCATAAGCCCAAGAAATACTTTGTGCAATGATTTGTTTCACGCCAGTTGCAAGGGAAGCATCCACAATATTTCTTGTTCCTTCTATTCTTATCCTAGAATTATCTGAGAAATTCCGCTGACTTAGTGAAGTTAGTTGATGGATAACCACTTCTGGCTGTGCTTTGTGAATGGACGCAAATATGGCCTCTCGATCGAAGACATCCGCGACTACCGCTTGTGCTCCACAATTCTCAATAAATGCTCTATTTTCTTCCTTATGGGTCATTCCGACAACTTCATGCCCCGCTTCTAATAACTTAGGCTGCAATAGCCGTCCAATCACACCCGCTGCACCAGCTACAAATATCTTCATTTAAGCCCTCCTTTAGAACAGCTTCTAAAGCCTAAACAATACTATGTACATCAGAAATAACTGCCATGGTATCTATTTTGTTCATTTTACGTTACCTCTCAAATGCCTAATAATAATTTGGATGATTATCCATATGATACCACATTTACAATAAAGACTGCACCTCATAGCTTTACGCTAGGAGGTGCAGTCTTGAGTGGATTGTTTATAGTAAAAGTCGATCGATTAATATTTTTAGATTTTATCGCGGTTGTAGACTTCAGCCGTCCGGTCTGCTCGATTAGCCATCGAATTCCCTAGTCTAGTATCCTCGTTATAGCTTCCTTCGTAACGCTGTGCATTCAGAGAACGATTGCCACGGAATACATCATGCACTTGAACTCCGCGTCCGTTATCATCTACAAGCACTAGAATCTTGCCGCTTTCTACGTATCCTTCGTACTCTTTTGCCTCATCCTCAGGAATGCCAAGACCGATCAAGCCGCCAACTAAGCCGCCTGCACCTGCACCAACAGCTACACCTGTTAATGTTGCCACAATAGGTCCCGCTGCCAGAATTGGACCAATTCCAGGGATGGCGAGCGCTCCGATACCTGCTAGCAGTCCAGTAACACCACCTAATACGCCTCCTGTAGCTGCGCCCGTTGCAACACCTT
>DOJM01000386.1:0-910 GCA_003529225.1 Paenibacillus sp. | reverse complement strand
GGGACGTGTTCGATGGGTCGGAATAGCTTGCAAGGGGTCATCTGGCCAATAGTGTTTTGGGTACCGTCCCTTTAGATCTTTTTTGACCTCAAAATAAGTACCACGCCAAAAGCTGGCGAGATCAGAAGTCACTTGCATCGGTCTTCTAGCCGGTGACAAAAGATGAAGCAAAACAGGTACCTTCCCCCCTCCGATTCTAGGCGTGTCTAACTGTCCAAACATTTCTTGCAAACGCACAGCCAGGACAGGAGCAGCTGGATTAGCATAGTCCACAGGCACACGCGAACCACTAGGAACCGTTATATGTGTCGGTGCTTCCTGCTCAAGAGTCTGTCGCTGATTCCAGTCCAGAAACCCCTCAAGTGCTCGAGCTAAAGGAATCCGCTGAAGATCGCGCAAATTACGCATTCCGTGAATGTATGGTAATAGCCATTCATCTAGTGTCTCAATTAATGCGGCATCTGAGACATCTGGCCAATCCGAACGTAATGCGTGCATAAACATTAACCGCTCACGAAGCTGCAGAGTTCCCTTTTCCCACGGTAAGATACCAATCCCATCTTCTGCGATTACACTTAGCAGTACTTTCGCTGTTTCTTCCGCGGAGGGTCTTTCATGTGATGTTTCTTTTAAGACAAGTGCGCCAAGCATCGTTCGGCGGCGTTTCTTCACACTTCCACTTTCTTTATCCCAATACACGTCAGAATCCTCAGTGATGCGATCTGCATGATATTTAAGCAGTTGTCCTTCTTCTAGCTCTGCTGCCAGCAGAATTGCGCCTTGTGTGGCCCGATCGTCAACGAAAGCAGCCACAATATAAGCGGAACGGGCCAGCGGCTGCCCTTCACGCAGGGACACGCCGCGACCGGCGGAGAGCAGAAACGCGCCATCGCCGCGTTTCTGGCCGATA
>DOJM01000571.1:456-3224 GCA_003529225.1 Paenibacillus sp. | reverse complement strand
TAATCCCACGTTTAGCAGCATAGATGGCCGACACATAACCCCCTGGCCCCGCCCCAATAATTAACAGGTCTGCTTGCAACTGCTCCTTCTTACCGTAAATCATTCCTCCAAAATAATCCAGCTTAGGTTTTTCTTTTCCTGCATTTTCAGCAGTAACCTTAAATAAACACTGGCCTAACTCAATTTCTTGTCCTTCTTCAACCAGAATCTCATTTATAACGCATTTATATTTTGAATTAAAAGGGGAATTGCCCTNNTTTTACTCTCCAATTGCAATAAGGACTGGCCCACCGAAACTGATTCTCCGACAGAAATGTTGATCTTTCCCACTCTTGATTTTTTTTCATGCCCAGTAAGCTGTTCAAGTTTTATATCCACATAAATTTCCCCTAGTCTGCTGTGTAGTTTTATGCACATTTACCGTATCCATTAATTTGGCAACCTCCGCCAATTGCGCAGAGATTGCCAATGAAATGACATCATTACTTGAAATCTTGTTCAAATTCATCAATAGAATCTTTAAGTAATGTGACTGAATACGCCATGCTAGGTCCACCGCCGAAGGCAACAGCAACCATAGCAGATTCAAGGATCTGCTCCCTGGTCGCTCCTGCTTCCAAGGCTTTATAAACGTGAAACACTATGCAGTACTCGCAACGATTATACGCGCCAATCGCTACACTGATCAGTTCTTTTGTTTTGNNAAGGCACCATCAGCATAATTGGTTCCCAGCAAATTCATAAATGCATTTACGCTGTCCCCATTAGTCTCAGCTAGAGTAGCTAACCCGCTTGTAAAATCATGAAGCATTTGTCTTACATCCTTCTTCAATTGAATCCCATCCTTTTCATGTGAATTGTTTCACTTATGATTTCATAATAATACTTTACACTGCAATAGTTGCTATGTAAAGTATTTACGTAAAAAAAACCCTCCTTATAATAATATCGAATGATTTAGTGGATTTTTGACAAATTATGAACCATCTTATCTAATACTGTCGTAAAAATATGCAGTTCTTCCTGGGATATGCCATTTGTTGCATCATCATGAAAATTTTGACCTATTGGAAGCAACTCAGCTCTTAGAGCTTCGCCCTCTTGCGTTAGATTAATTCTGATGATTCTTCTATCTTGAGAATCTCTGACTCTTGAGCATAATTTTTCTCTTTCCATGCGATCAAGAAGCCTGGCTATAGACGATTCATTAACATTCATTTTTTGGGATAGTTCTTTTTGGGATATTCCATCTTTTTCCCCGATAAAAAAAAGGGCCGTCCATTTCACTTTCGTAATTCCAATGTCTTTAAGTCTCCTGTTGAATTCGTCTACTATTTTTTTTGAAGCAGTATTCGTTATGAAACCAATACAATCATTCAAATTAAACATATAATGTCCCTTCCAAAATGGATTGATGTTCTAAAATGGAATTATACCATAGAAATGAGATAGGCTATCTGACATATGGCCATAATCGCCAATGCTTGTCAAATTGATTAAAGTAATTGATAAAGCGACCATAAATTCTTCAAGGCAGCTTTTCCATTTGCTTATTAAATTTTGAACCTCAGGAGAAGCAGGAGACTTATCTTTATGTTTCGCCAATTCACGAAATACATTCTCCATGTTACCAAGAACTGCTTCTCTTGTTTCTATAAGTATCATAATAGAAAAAAACCTTGATTTCTCAAGGTTTTTTCGTTGGATGCCGAGGACGGGGGTCGAACCCGTACGGTACTCACGTACCGCAGGATTTTAAGTCCTGTGCGTCTGCCTGTTCCGCCACCCCGGCATATTATATGTTGTAGCTTCATACGATGTTTACGTATAACGCGACAAGAAATATAATATCATGAATATTGATAACGCGCAATCCCTTTTTGAAAAATAATTTATCCCATTAAAAATAACCCGTTCCAGCACGTGCCGACACGGGTTATTAGGCATGTCGATTATCTGCGTTCGTTACTTCTGCTTCTCATTCCGACGAGGCCCAAGAGTCCAAACAATCCGAGCCAGCCCCAGTTAGTTCCTTTGCGGGTAGTCCCAGTATTTGTAGTTGTGCTTGTTGCCCGATATCTACCGTCCGTTGTAGTGTTGGATAGTGGAGTTACCGTATTTCTGTTGTAATTATCCCGGGTGTAATTATCCCCTGTGCGGATCTTATCTCTCATAATGCTCTCATTCTGATTCATCGTTCCCGTGGTGCCGTTCATTAGATTGCCTTCCGTATTCATCATCCGAGTGTTATTTACGGTACCATCCATACCAGTATTAGCGTTGGGGATACCGCCTAAAGCTGCTGATCCGATGGCATTAGATGCATAGCTAGCTCCCATTAGACTCATTGACAGTACAGTACCGCATGCAAGGCTTGTTATCAGCTTGTTCACAGTGTTATGCCTCCCTTTATGGTTAGTTATCACTGATAACTTCCCCTTGAGTGGCACTGTCTATACATAAATTTCTCTACTCTTTTACAACATTCACTGTCTTACTCGCTGCATCATACGTAACCTTTGCTCCAAGCGCCTCAGCCAGAGCACGCACGGGTACATATGTTATGCCGGTATCAAGAACACCATCCGTAAGTTTAGTGCCGTTTAAGGTTATCATTACTTTGACGTCTTTGTTCACCTGGTCATCCTCCCCAGTAATCCTTTTTAAAGCTTCATTGACCTGATCCGTCGTAGGACGTTTACCTGCCCGAAGCTGAGTCGTGGTTAAGCCGAAGGCCATTTGCAGATGTGAATAATCTTTAAAAGACG
>DOJM01000571.1:0-442 GCA_003529225.1 Paenibacillus sp. | reverse complement strand
TGTACAACCTCTTGCCAGTCCGCTATTTTATCTTTATCACCATCACGATTTATATCCCAGGAAAGACTTTTTCCATCCGGCAGCAAAAGCGCAAAATCAAACGCAAGGCCATAATTGTGATAGCTGGTTCCACCCTTGGCGTTGGTAACTATAGGTCCAGGCTTACTTCTCCCCTGCGCATACAAGGCATTTTGTTCAGCAATCGACCTTAACCCCTGAGTAATAACGATGGGCACTCCTCTGGCATAGCTTTGCTGAATTAAAGCCTTCGCCCCTGCTGCCAAAACAGGATGAAGCCCAACAAGCCTCGCCGCCGATTTATCCCTCACTTGATCTAAAGTCAGCATAGAATCACCCCTTGGTATAATCAATGATCCCGCTTCCCCATTTGCTTGTACTAATACCCTGTCTTGCCTTAGCATACAAGCATAAACGTCTTCGG
>DOJM01000566.1:6968-9507 GCA_003529225.1 Paenibacillus sp. | reverse complement strand
TTGATCAAAGGTGATCTGCAGTGCATGAACGCACTGGATGTGTTGCGGGCAATTAAAGACGGTCTGGATCAGCATCCATCGATTACAAAAGAGGAGCGGGAGCGTTATTTGAACTTCATCTCCATTGCCCGCAAAGAATATGACATTTTAGCTAAAAGTGAAGTGCAAAAGGCCTTCGTTTACTCCTTTGAGGAGTCCGCCAAGACATTATTCGAGAATTATCTCGATAATATCGAAGCCTTCTGCAATTGGTCCAAAATCCGCGATCCGCTTACGGATGAGGAAATGGAGCCGGATGAGCGGTTAATGCGTTCGATTGAAGAACAAATCGGTATCTCTGAGAATGCGAAAAAAGCGTTCCGGGAAGAGATTCTGATCCGGATTTCCGCGTATTCACGCAAAGGGAAGAAATTCGAATACAATAACCACGACCGCCTGCGGGAAGCGATTGAGAAGAAGCTATTCACAGATCTCAAAGATATCGTCAAAATCACCACCTCGTCCAAAACGCCGGATGAAAGTCAGCTCAAACGGATCAACGAGGTATGCGCCAGACTGATTGATGGGCACCACTACTGCCCAATTTGTGCCAACGAGCTGCTGAAGTATGTAGGCAGTCTGCTTAATCGGTAAAAAAGAGTAAATGTACATTTTCAGACCACCATNNCGTCCGAAAAGTAATGCATTAACCATGAAAAGTAGCAGGGGAGCAGCTACCCTTACAGGAGAAACTGCAAATGTATATTATTTTATATGGCAAAGCTCTTTAAAAGTGTTAGATCATACAGCAAAATACAGCTCAGCAAAACAGGAACAATCCTCCTCGCTTGCAGTTGATATAATGAAATCACCGTACGGGGGAAGGCTGGTGCTGCACTTGAATTACAGTAAGGATATAGAGAAATGTGTTGAATATATTGAAGCTCATATCAAAGAAATTATAACAGTTGAAGAAATAGCCGCTGAGGTCGGATATTCGGTGTATCATTTTTGCCGAGTGTTCAGCTTATGCAAGGAAATGTCCGTGATGGAATATGTGCGGAGCCGGAAACTGTCTTTAGCGTCAATTGAATTATTTGCCGGCAAAAGAATTATTGATATTGCGCTGGACTATGGTTTTGAGACACAAAGCGGGTTCACTAAGGCCTTTCGTAAGGCTTTTGGCTATAGTCCGACACAATATGCGGCGCGGATGGATGGATTTATTAAAGGAAAAACACTATTTGAAATCGGAGGTTTTATAATGAACCCTGTTATTGTTAGCAAGCCTGCATTTAAGGTCGCTGGGTATGGAATCCAAACTAATGTTGCTGGAAGTATGTATACCAAGGATATTGCTTCTTTTTGGAGCCATTATGAGGGTGAGAATCTGGAGTCCAAAATGTATAAAATACTAAACCCGCCTAAACATGGAGAAGTCGGTTTGTGTATTCCTTCCTCAGATAATGGCAATGCGACCTATCTACTAGGTGTTATTGTGGAGGACTACTCCAAGGTGGAAGATGATATGTTGACGATGGATGTGCCAGAAGCCGAGTATGCCGTGTTCACAACGCCGCCAGTAGATACTTCAACGGATACAGAGCAAATACAGTTTGCACAGGTTATAAAAAGCACTTGGAAGTATATCTTCGAAGAATGGTTTAAGGATAGTGGCTACGTTTATGATGACAGTAAGCTGGATTTCGAATTCTATGACGAACGCTGCCATTCGCGGCCGGATACGGTGATGGAGATTTATGTTCCTGTGAAAAAATCGACTGAATAATTTGAACGAAATTCTCATAGCAAATGCTGCTCGGTAATGATCGTAACTTCGGGGAATGTTTGGGTCTCCGGCCGCTGTTGTCTCCAGATGATCTTGATTTTTACCGCTTATGCGGATAACATCCGGAGACAGCATATGCTTTCGAAGTGAGCTTTCCTACGGAAAGCTTTNNGGCGATCGCTATCGCTCCTACGACTCCAAACTTCCCCTACGTTACTTTCACCTCAGCAGCATTTGCCATGTTCTAATTATTCAGTCGATACGGGGTGTCGACGTAAGAAGGTCCGCAGCGGGTTACACGCTGCGGACTTTCTTCATTTAAAATTGATCAGGACATAATTGACGGTTATCCCCTCCCGTAGTCTAATAGAGTTAAATAGACGTGTAACTTGATAATCTCGGGGAGTGGAACAGATGATTAGAGAAGCAAAGGCAGAGGATTGGAAAGACATAGCCGAATTATTAGAGCAGTTGGGTTATCCAGAGACAGAGAAATTCATGCAAGAAAAAATAGAAAAACTAGTACTTCATCCGGATGAGGAGTTATTAGTTTTTGAAGAAGATCATAAAGTAGTCGCTTGTATTTCTATGCATTATATACCTCAATTAGGGCTTATAGGTGAGACTGCAATCATAAGCTATCTTGTGGTGAGTAATGCCATTAGGAACAAGGGGATTGGACGGATGCTTGAGGAATATTGCACTGATTTAGCTAGAAAAAGAAACTGTGACCGAATTCAAGTTCATTGCCACTCCAGAAGAACTGATGCG
>DOJM01000566.1:435-6916 GCA_003529225.1 Paenibacillus sp. | reverse complement strand
AAATAAACTTCCGCTGTACCTTCTTGCCATCATACGAGAACCGCGCCTTTTTGTCTTCCACGACAGTCTGCAGATGAACGGTCCGACCCCATAACGAATAAATATGCGGGAGCGTGCGTTCCAAATACTTCAGATCCAGCTCGATGCTTTCGTAGCGGTGGGTTATGAATAACTCACCATTCTTCTCGAAGTCGGCATCCTCTATGACCAAGTAAGGTGACCCGCCATTGACTCGGGCAAGCACCAGTTGATCACGTACGTTTTCCCATGCTTTGTCGGTGATTTTCCATTCCGGACCTTTTTTCTCAAAAACATAAAGATCGAGGTCGTTCACCAGTTCTTTCGACAGATAGCTGCGGATAAAAGAAGTATCGGATTCTAACTCCCGTACCTCAAATATTTTCTCGCGATCCCAGCGGCGTTCGATGTCTTCGAAGATCTTCAGCCCCAGGTAGTATGGATTCAGGCTTTGCCGTGAGGGCTGCACGACGGAGGAATTCAGTTTAGCGTATTCTACGGTTTCCTCAACCGTTAGATCCAGTTCACGGACGATGCGCTGATGCCAGTACGAAGCCCAGCCTTCGTTCATGATCTTCGTCTCCATCTGCGGCCAGAAGTAGAGCATTTCATCATGGAGCATCGTCATAATGTCGCGTTGCCAATCCTCCAAGACGGTGGAATATTGCTGGATGAACCAGACAATATCTTTTTCCGGCTCAGGTGGAAACGCTCGATTTCCGGATGCTGCTTCTTGTGGTCCAGAATTTCTCTTGTCTAGATTCCATAACTCGTCGTACGGATTAGCTGGTTTGGAGCCACCCGGAGGGGTATCCTTGAGTGCCTTCATTTTGGCTTCCAGCAGATGGGTCTTACCTAGCTTGCGCGGCTGAATCAGGCTGGGATCTATATGCTCTTGAATGGCCAGCACGGAATCGATGAAGCGCTCCACTGCATCGGTACCGTAGGTTACTGAATAGCCGGCGATCCGATCCGCTGTAGCTGACATACTCTCGACCATATCCCGGTTGGACATGGAGAAGCGCATATTATTTTTGAAAAAATCACAGTGCGCTAGCACGTGAGCTACAATTAGCTTGTTCTGAATCAGCGAATTCCCGTCGAGCAGGAAGGCATAACAAGGATTNGAGTTAATGACGAGCTCGTAAATTTTACTCAGCCCGAAATCGTATTGGGATTTCATTTTGTGAAACGTTTTTCCGAAGCTCCAGTGTCCAAATCTTGTAGGCATTCCATAAGCTCCAAATGTATAAATAATATCTGCGGGGCATATTTCATAACGCATGGGATAAAAATCTAAACCAAAGCCCGTGGCTATTTCCGTAATCTCGGCGATTGCCCGCTCCAGTGCATTAATTTCTCCGCTTGGCATGACTCTGTTGCTCCTTCCTATATTTCTGTAGATCCAACCTGAATAAACCCTCAATAAATGGGGTTTGGCTACATATAAATGGGTCGATCAATGTAGTTCATATTATGTATATGGGTAGGGTGAGGGCAATATGACGGCAGGGTGAATATGGAATATTTCTTTATTATAATCTCAAGGTGATTCGTAAGTAGCATGTTGAAATTGATAATTTATAGGACAAAAATAGCCTAACCCATGGCGACTCCATCTGTGGCATAGGCTATTTTTCATTTCCGACCTCATTCAGCAATTTGGCGAACTCTTCCTCGCTGTCACTGTATGTGGAAATTCCATCTTTACGATCCTTCTGAGCTTGCTGAAGTTGGGACAGAACGCCTTCATCTTTGAAAATTACTGAAGGCATTCTCTTCTTTTGTTCGTCCGTGAATGTAGGCTGCTCATCTTTCCTTTGTAGTGAAACGTTGAATCCAAAGTTTTCTTCGATTAATTGGACTAGATCTTTAAGTTTAACATCTGATTTGTCTCTAAAGCTTTGCTCCAATTGCTTCTTAGAAATGGACATTCTAATCACCTNNACACTGTACCGACTTACATAGGATCGCGAATGGATTGACCAGGCATCGTTTCCTTTTTGAAGATAACTTAATCCCCAGAAATGGAGTCTATATTTTGTTTGAAACAGATGAATACGGGCATGGTGTTGATCGAATTGTTTGAGTAGGCATACATACGGGTCCCAACCAACTTCGGTCGCGCTTGAAGCAACATTTTGTACAGGAGAATAAAGATAGAAGTATTTTTCGCAAAAATATAGGCAGGGATACCAATGGGTATGGTCCTAACGGAAACACGTTGATATTCCTATGAATGTATTGAAAGCATTTGAAGACTTAAAAGTGGAGTATGGGGATTTGGTGAGAGTTGCAAATCCTTTGTATGCTTCGAAACTGGGATATTTAGTGAAGCGATCTCGTGTAGTACCCACGTCGTTCCTTTAAAGAGATCTGCTTGATCATCGACTACACCTTCCTTCGTATTTTATTGGGGGTATAACCTATTCGGCATTGGTTTGCTATTTCCTTGTTTTGAGTTGAACGCCTAAGTCTTTCCGAAACGGCGTTCTTTCGTTTGTCCAGAATATTAGTTGCGTATTTTAGACGATGTTTGCGGATTATAGGATTCAGCTGCGAGTAGGGTTCTTGTTACAATAACATTGTAAATACGAAACAAAACAACTCAGTTCGAGGGGGAAATAGCAATGAAGAAGTTTTCAATGCTGATCATCGCAGGTATGTTAGTTATGACAGCGCTTACGGGTTGCGGTGGTAGTGAGAAGGAGTCTGCTTCATCCAATAAGCTTGTTGTCTATAGTCCGAACAGTGAAGAAATTATTAAGACGATTATTCCGATGTTCGAGAAACAAACAGGGATTAAGGTTGAACTAGTAACGGCTGGAACAGGCGAAATTGTTAAGCGCTTACAGTCCGAAAAGCAAAATCCATACGCTGACGTCATGTTCGGCGGATCCATGGCAGGATATCTTGAGAACGCTGACTTATATGAGCAGTACGTTTCGCAGAACGATGAATTCCTACTTGAAGGCCATCGCAATAAATCAGGCTTCGCTACTCCTTTTGTTTCAGATGGAAGCGTTCTCTTAGTGAATAAGAACCTGATCGGCAACATCAAGATTGACAGCTACGCTGACTTGTTGAACCCGGAGCTTAAAGGGAAAATTGCTTCGGCCGATCCGGCAAGCTCAAGCTCCGCATTTGCACAGCTCACGAATATGCTGAAAGCGATGGGCGGCGACTATGAGAACGAGAAAGGCTGGAGCTATGTCAGCGAATTAATCAAGAACCTGGATGGTAAAATCGCGAGCGGCTCAGGAGCTGTTCATAAAAGTGTAGCTGACGGGGAGTTTGTGGTTGGCTTAACGTATGAAGATCCATCGAACACCTATGTAAGAACCGGCGCTCCTGTTGAAGTGGTCTATCCGAAAGAAGGCGCTGTATTCCTAGATGCGGCATCCGGTATTATCAAAAGCGCGCCGCATATGGACAATGCGAAGAAATTTATCGACTTCATTCTATCCAAAGAAGCGCAAGATGCATTTGGCACGCAATTAACGAATCGTCCACTGCGTAAAGATACGAAGCTTGGCGACTATATGACGCCTTACGACAAGATCAACATGATCAACGAAGACACGGATTATGTCAGTAAAAATAAATCCAAAATCATTGAGCAATACACGGACGTATTCACAAGCANNTTAACATCAAAGACTTAGTCAAGAAGTATGCAGATGCGACGGTCATTCCTGCGTTGTCCCTGGAGATTAAGAAGGGTGAGTTCTTCACCCTTCTCGGTCCTTCCGGATGCGGGAAAACCACACTATTACGGATGATTGCTGGCTTTAACAGCATAGAAGGCGGGACGATCAGCTTCAATGAACGGGTCATCAATCAGGTCGAACCAGGCAAACGGAATATCGGGATGGTATTTCAGAACTATGCGATTTTCCCTCATTTGACGGTCAAAGGCAACATTGCGTTTGGTCTTGAAAACCGGAAGATTCCTAAAGAACAAATTGCAGCTAAGGTCGATGATATTCTGAAGGTTGTACAAATCGAGCAATATAAAGACCGGATGCCGAAGAATCTATCTGGAGGACAGCAGCAGCGTGTCGCGCTTGCTAGAGCGATCGTCATTCGTCCCGATGTGCTGCTCATGGATGAGCCGCTATCCAATCTCGATGCGAAATTACGGATCGACATGCGAAATGCAATCAAGGATCTTCAGAGGGAAGTTGGGATCACAACCGTATACGTCACGCATGACCAAGAAGAAGCGATGGCTGTATCGGATCGAATCGCGGTCATGAAATCGGGGATCATTCAGCACCTGGGCACACCGCAAGAGATTTATCAACGTCCTGCCAATGTATTCGTGGCTACCTTTATCGGTCGAACGAACATTATCGAAGGCACCCTAACGCAAGTGGAAGGCCGTTATTCCTTACAGATCGGTTCTGATTATGCTGAGCCAGTGTCTAACATTCGCGTTCCTAAACCACAAGCTTCGCTGAAAGTACAAATTTCGGTTCGCCCGGAGGAGTTCATCATGACGGAGGACCAGAGCGGGATCCGAGCTACCATTGTACACAGCGTATTCTTGGGACAAAATACACATTATTTCGTAGATCTCGAATCGGGTCAGCGGAACGAAATCACGCAGGAATCGAAAACGAGTCAAATCCTTTCCCCCGGTGAAGTGATTTATCTGAAAGTCAAGACAGACAAGATTAATGTATACGATGCTGCGGGTGAATTGAACTACACAAGGAGCGGTCAGCTATGAATGATACGCGCAAACGGTTTGACATCTGGACGAACATTTCGTTACTAATCTTTGTCTTCTATATTCTCTTTCTAGCATTTCCGTTATTCACCATGCTGATTAAGAGTTTTTACAACGGCACGACAGGAGATTTTTCACTCGCGTATTTTACGAAATTTTTTAGCAAGCCCTATTATTTAACGGCATTATTCAACAGTATTAAAGTGACTGTCTGTGTTACCGCGCTCTCTGCGCTGATCGCAACGCCGCTGGCCTACTTGATGTCAACGGTTAAGATTAAAGGGAATTCTACCATACGAATTATGATTCTGATTTCGTCGATGTCAGCACCATTCATAGGCGCTTACTCCTGGATCTTGCTATTAGGCCGAAACGGCGTAATTACTCAATTCATCAAAAATGTATTTGGGTTCACGATGCCTGATATATATGGTTTTACAGGGATTCTCGTTGTACTAACGCTACAAATGGTTCCGCTTATCTTTATGTATGTATCCGGAGCACTCAAGAATGTGGATCAATCACTGATGGAAGCAGCAGAGAGTATGGGCTACAAAGGATTTAACAAAATGCGCAAGGTACTGTTACCATTGATTACACCAACCTTGCTCGCGGGCGGATTGCTCGTATTCATGCGCGCACTTGCTGACTTTGGTACACCGATGCTGATCGGTGAAGGGTTTAAAACCGTTCCCGTCCTTATCTTCAATGAATTTATTAGTGAGGTCGGCGGCGATGATGGGTTTGCTGCTGCGATTAGCGTCATTGTCGTGCTCTTTGCTACCGTGATCTTCTTGCTGCAGAAATATGTATCCAATCGTAAATCTTTTACAATGAGCGCTTTGCATCCGATTGAAGCGAAGAAGAAGTCGGGTATCGGTAATATTGTGGCTCACGTTGTGATCTATGCCTATACGCTAATCGCGCTCTTGCCGCAGCTGTACGTTATTTATACGTCTTTTCTCAAAACAAACGGTCGAATCTTTGTCGATGGGTACTCGTTGCAGAGTTACATTGATGCATTCAGCAATATTGGCGGTGTCATCGCGAATACGTTCTTCCTCGCGATCGTCTCTCTTGTCGTCATTATTCTGCTCGCGATTCTGATCGCTTATGTGACGGTGCGTCGTAGAAATGCATTGACGAATACGCTTGATATCTTCACCATGTTCCCTTACATCGTGCCTGGATCCATCTTAGGTATTGCACTGCTCATTACCTTCAATGACAAGCCGCTCGCATTAAGCGGAACCGCACTTATTATGATCATCTCCTTCGTGATTCGTCGTTTGCCTTATACGATTCGATCGAGTGCAGCGATATTGCACCAGATCAACGGGGGCATTGAAGAAGCGGCGATCAGTTTGGGAGCTTCCCAGATGCGAACATTCTTCAAGATTACACTTCCGATGATGGTGGCGGGTGTCGTCTCAGGCGCTATTCTGAGCTGGGTTACCATCATTACGGAATTAAGTACCTCGATCATCTTATATACGGGGAAAACGAAGACGGTTACGGTTGCGATTTATACCGAAGTTATTCGAGGCAACTATGGTGTCGCTGCTGCGTTGTCTACCATACTAACTTTGATTACCGTCATCTCACTTCTGGTCTTCCTCAAGCTGTCTGGGCAGAAGGAAGTATCGCTATAAAGCTCGTTCATATCATGCAAGTCGGCACCTGGCATAAGGGTCGGCTTGTTTTGACATTTAGAGTTTATTACCATGG
>DOJM01000566.1:0-358 GCA_003529225.1 Paenibacillus sp. | reverse complement strand
TTTGTTCGTTATATTTACGATTGTCAACGGCAGAATCAGCATCATGCAGAAAACGAATCAAGCTGCACAATCCATCAGTCATTCCATCACTGAAGTCTATCAACAATACCATGATGAGATTCAGCGGATGGCGGATTCTCCTGCCGTTGTGAACTATGTGAGTACACATTTGGGAAGCGAGAAGGTATACTCTGAATTCTATGATTTCAACAACCAACAGAATGTGAAGGGAATATTTCATATCCTGAACAAAGACGGAATTTTCCTCGCCACCTCTGCACCAACGAATTTATTGGATTCCGACTTTTCTTTCCGAAACTTCATTCATCGGGTGGAGTTGTATCCGAATGAGACGATA
>DOJM01000223.1:6545-6912 GCA_003529225.1 Paenibacillus sp. | reverse complement strand
TCCGGCGAAATGCATACGGGCCGCGACGCACTGCATAAATATCTAATGGATCATGAGGCTCCGGTGGATTTGAACGGTGCAGTTATCTATCACTGTGGTCCTGTAATGATGAAGGACGAGGAAGGCTGGCATGTGAAAGCAGCAGGTCCGACTACGAGTATCCGTGAAGAGCCTTATCAAGGCGATATTATTAAAAAGTTTGGAATTCGTGCCGTCATCGGAAAAGGTGGAATGGGTCCGAAAACGTTAAAAGCCCTTCAGGAACACGGGGGCGTATACCTAAATGCGATTGGTGGAGCTGCGCAGTATTATGCGGAATGCATCAAAAAAGTAAATGCTGTTGATTTCATGGAATTTGGCATTCCTG
>DOJM01000223.1:0-6430 GCA_003529225.1 Paenibacillus sp. | reverse complement strand
TT
The DNA here is from genome assembly GCA_003529225.1 of Paenibacillus sp. Lineage (GTDB taxonomy): Bacteria > Bacillota > Bacilli > Paenibacillales > Paenibacillaceae > Paenibacillus_AQ > Paenibacillus_AQ pseudetheri. Next base: position 6,428 of record DOJM01000223.1, on the reverse strand, counting down.
TATATGTTCCACGCTATAATTTATCCTTATATTCCTCGTATAATCACTTAACGGTCATATAGATAGGGACGCCGAAGGTGTTTATGCTTGTCTAAAGGAGGTTTGCGAATGGTACCACATTATATTAGAAATGGTCTTCTTAATGTTACTCCGTATTTTATCGTGGCTGGCGCAGATCAATTGATTGATTTTGTTGTGAGCTGCTTTGATGCAAGAATTAATGATATGCTGCGGAATGATGAAGGGAAAGTTAGACATGCAGAACTTAGAATAGGCGATTCGATCATCGAGGTTTCCGAAGCTAATGAGAAATATTCACCGGTACAGCTCGCTATTCATCTATACGTAAGAAATGTGGATGAGACCTTTCGTAAGTGCTTGGATGCCGGGGCATCCATCATTGAAGAACCACTGGATAAGCCTTATGGGGAAAGAGGAGCAGGTATTAGAGATACTCAGGGTAATCAGTGGTTTCTTGCAACCTGTATAGAATGAAATCACGATATTTTACAAAAGTAATACAAAGTAACAGTCCAGAGATAATCAACTTGGACTGTTATTTTTATATAATCTATTATAGTAGGGATTTATGTCACGAAAATAGTAGCACTGGTTTTTTGATGAAAATGAAGTTAGGATAAAAGATACAATGAAAAAGGGAGAGGCACACTTCAGATGAAACCGTTTCGCGCTCGTCTTACGTTTATACTTATGGCCTTAATCGGTATTTCCATGATTGGAACTGGATTTACGATGGCTCATCTGTTTAAGAGCTCCCATATAGCTGCTCTCGAAGAGAACATGTCCCGGGAAATAAATCTGCTAGCCGGTACATTGGAATTTGTAGATATGGACGCCTCCAATTCCATTCCGTATTACACGGAGCAGGCAGAGCATATCGCCAAGCTTCTGGATTCCCGGATTACTTTTATCAGTAAGTCAGGTAAAGTTTTAGGGGATTCAGAGAAAAATCCTCTGGAGATGGACAATCATGCCAATCGTGAAGAGGAGATTGTTGCAGCTAAAGAGGGGACTGGACGAGCCATTCGTTACAGCGAAACTTTAGATCGCGAGATGTTATATGTAGCTGAGCGGGTGACCTCAGATCATGGTTTTGACGGTTACATTCGGGTCTCGATGGGACTGGATGCAGTAACGGAAGGGCTTAACCGTGCTTGGATGATTATGGCTGGGGGGTTAGTTGTTTTGTTTCTGGCAGCAACTATTGTCAGCTACAAAGTGGCATCGAGCATGACTTCACCGCTTGAACAAATCACGAGAGTCGCGCGGCGTATTACAGATCTTGATTATGATGCAAGAGTCCATTTGAAGCGTAAAGATGAGGTCGGGCAGTTGGCGACAGCGATAAATGCCATGGCTGACAGTCTTCAAGCTCAGCTTAAGACCATTCGTGATAATGAGGATCTGCTGCAAAGCGTACTGGACAATATGACTGGCGGCATCATAATGATCAATGCGGACGAAGAAATTGCCCTGCTGAACCGAGCTTCAGAGCGGATGCTGGATGTTAGCAACAGTGAAATGGCGGGGCATTCGTACAAGGAGCTAAAGCGTCATTATGAATTAACGCGTCTGCTTGAAGAAGGGGTATCAAATAAAGAACCGCTCCATGAAGAACGAAGTATTTACAATCCGAGAGAACGGATTGTACGGATGGACGCAGTACCTATGATCCAGGATGGGACGTATAGAGGCATGCTCTTCCTACTACAGGAAGTAACAGAGATTCGTCGCCTGGAGCGGATGCGAAGTGAATTTGTCGCTAACGTATCCCATGAATTGAAGACGCCGGTTGCCGCTGTTAAAGGATTTGCCGAGACCTTGCTGGGTGGTGGGGTTAAGGATGAGAAGACAGCTCGTTCCTTTTTGCAAATTATTTATGATGAGAACGAACGCTTAAATCGATTGATTGGTGACATTCTGGAATTATCTAAAATCGAATCTAAACGTGTGCAGCTCGATTGCTCACCAGTTCATATCATTGAGTTCTTTGATTCCGTGCTGGGAACCATTAGCAAGGTGGCTGAGAAGAAAAGTATTAGCCTTAACGTAGAAGTTCCTGAGGAGCTGTTCATTGAGGCCGACGAGGATAAACTGCGTCAAATCTTTATGAATTTGCTCTCCAATGCGATTAATTACACGCATGAAGGGGGTAGCGTAAAAGTCTATGTTAAGAATATACTGAAGCCAGATGGTTCTGAAAATGTACAATTTACTGTTACCGATACAGGGATGGGAATTCCCAAAAAGGATTTGCCGCGTATTTTTGAACGTTTTTATCGAGTGGATAAAGCAAGATCCAGAAGCTCCGGTGGAACGGGGCTGGGACTGTCTATTGTGAAGCACTTGGTAGATCTGCATCATGGTGTGATTTCGGTTAAAAGTGATCTGGGGATCGGAAGCACATTTATTATTGAGTTGCCGCTTTTGCAGGAAGAAAAGGTGGATTAGATTTTTGTGAATTCACCTTATCGATTTTACACCAAGTTAACATTCTGGTGATATGATTGTTTTGTTGTTGTTTTGTAAAAATCAAACTATATGGAAGACGGGGGAACCTATGGCTCAACGATTGCTTGTCATTGAAGACGAACCGACACTGGCCCGGCTGCTGTCCTATAACTTAACGCAGGAAGGTTACGAGGTAACAGTAGAGGATCATGGTACGGCAGGATATGATCGTGCGACGAGGGAACCTTTTGACTTGATCGTATTAGATCTGATGTTGCCAGGTATGAATGGCATTGACATCCTTGATAAATTGCGTGGACAAGGTATCCGTACACCTATTATTGTATTGACCGCTAAAAATGCGGAAGAAGATGTAGTTAGAGGGCTGAAATCAGGTGCTGATGATTATATCACCAAACCATTCGGCGTTTCCGAACTACTCGCAAGAGTAAGTGCTGTACTTCGGCGGATTTCAGGTCTTGCTGAGGAAGCACCAACAGAAACACCTATCTCTGCTTCTACCATTATTTTAGGTCAATTGGAGATTTACCCTGAGAGATATGAAGTCTCCCTCGGTGGGCATAGTATTAACTTGCGGCCAAAAGAGTTCGAAGTGCTGTTATATTTGGCGCGTAAGCCAGGGGTTGTATTAACGAGAGATGATCTCATGAACGCTGTATGGGGCTTTGATTATATTGGTGGACAGCGTACGGTTGATGTACATGTCAGTTCACTCCGTAAAAAGCTTGAGCTGGATCCAGAATCGGTTCATATCGATTCGATTCGAGGCGTAGGTTATAAATTAGTGGTTAACAAAAAGAGAGCTCCGGTCATTTAGGGTGACTGGAGTTCTATTTTTTCTATACATTTCATAAATAAGAATAGTTTGGAGTACTAGCTAGCTTCTGGGGAAATACTGTGATGTGGATCCATTCCTCTCACTGATTTTACATTGCGTTAACATTTCTCTCCAACTGTATTTACACTAAAAGCTTATCATGGAGATCGAAGATGATGAGAAGGAGACGTAAACACTAATGAAATCCATCATTGACATAGAGAATCTTGATCTCTACTATGAGTCGTTCCACGCACTGAAGAATGTGAATCTGCAAATCCCGGAGAAACAGGTTACCGCTTTTATTGGACCTTCCGGTTGCGGGAAATCCACGTTGCTTCGCACATTGAATCGTATGAATGATATGATTCCTGGCACACGTATAGAAGGAACTGTAAACATCGGTGGCAAAAATATTTATAGTGATGAGGTAGAGGTGGAAAGCCTGCGTAAGCAGGTCGGTATGGTGTTTCAACAGCCGAATCCTTTTCCTAAGTCGATTTACGACAATGTAGCCTACGGTCCCCGTCTGCATGGCATCCGTTCCAAAAGTGAACTGGATGAGATCGTAGAAAAAAGCTTGCGTCACTCCGCCCTATGGGAGGAAGTGAAAGATTTTCTGAAGAAATCTGCCCTTAGCTTGTCTGGTGGACAGCAGCAGCGGCTTTGTATTGCTAGAGCGTTAGCGGTACAGCCTGATATTCTGCTAATGGATGAGGCAACCTCTGCGCTTGATCCTGTATCCACTCTCAAGANNTAACTCATAACATGCATCAGGCCGCACGTGTATCCGGTCGAACCGTGTTTTTCTTAAATGGTGTAATTGTAGAGGCGGCGGACACAGAGGTGCTTTTCTCGACCCCTAAAGATTCCCGCACTGAAGATTATATTTCCGGACGTTTCGGTTGATCAGTTGTAAAAGGGTGTTCGTCCCTGGAAATGGCAAGCTGACCATACGTTAATGAGGAGGATCGCTCTTATTATGATTCGCAGAAAAGAATTTGATAAAGACTTGGAAGAGCTGCGCAGTCTGCTGCAGCAAATGGGTGAGCATGTTAAGGATGCTCTTGAAGGTGCAATTAATGCTTTACAAAATCTAGATACAACGCTCGCACAGGAAGTCGTTGAAGCGGATTTACAGCTGAATGCCATGGAAGATAAAATCATGGAAATTGGCTCACGCTTAATTATTACGCAGCAGCCCGTAGCTAAGGATTTGCGCCGCATTATCGTTGCTTTCAAAATATCAAGCGATTTGGAACGCATGGGTGATCTGGCGATTGATGTAGCTAAGGCGACCATGCGTCTTCAAGGCCAGCAACTAATTAAGCCGCTTGTAGACATTCCTCGAATGGCTGAAATCGTGACGATTATGATTGATGAGGCTATCCAGTCTTACTTGGATGAGAACACTGATCTGGCTTATAAAATGGCACAGGATGATGATCAGGTCGATCAATTGTATGGTGCGATGATTAATGAGTTGTATTCTTATATGGTAACAAAGCCTGAGACCGTATCCCAAGCTATGTTATTGACGCTGGTAGGCCGTTATATTGAACGGATTGGCGATCACGCTACTAACATTGGTGAAAGCGTAGTTTACCTGGTTACCGGTAGTCGTCCAGATTTGAATGAATAGTGTTTTGCAAAAGATGTTCGGTGGCTGGTAATTACAGAGAGTGTTTGGACTTTCGGCCGCTGTTGTCTCCAGATTTATTTTATTTTAACCACCTTCAGTGGTGTAAATCCAGAGACAAAGGCGGGCGCTCTGCTCCTACAGTTCCAAACCTCTCCTCCATTACTTGCACTTTCACATCTTTTGTTTATTTTTAGGTAAATTGAGTAGCCGTCCTTATATTAGGACGGCTACTTGTTGTATAGCCGTTTCTACTTGGACAGGCCATATGTTAAGATGTAAGAAGTAAGCATGAAAAAGGCGAGGTGCACTATGGACAAGTTGATACTTATAGATGGAAATAATATTATTTACCGCGCATTCTTCGCGATGCCTCCGCTAACGAATACAGCAGGGCAACAGACGAACGCGGTGTACGGTTTCACAACGATGCTGCTCCGTTTAATTGAAGAACACAAGCCGACACATATGATTGTTGCCTTCGATGCAGGGAAAGTCACATTTCGGCATGAAGGTTATGAAGACTATAAAGGCGGTCGGCAAAAGACACCTCCCGAGCTCTCCGAGCAGTTTCCACTGCTGAAAGATTTGCTCAGAAATCTGGGTGTGCCGCAGTTTGAAATTGGTAATTATGAGGCCGATGATATTATTGGAACCATTTCTCGCCAAGCAGATGAATCAGGCCGGCAGGTTATGATCGTGTCGGGAGACAAGGATATGCTTCAATTGGCTTCCGAACACACGACCGTTGCGTTGATCCGCAAAGGAGTTACTGAGGTCGAGCTTTATGGACCAGAACAAATTCGTGAGAAATATGACCTAACACCAGAGCAGATCATCGACCTTAAGGGACTGATGGGTGATGCGAGTGATAACATTCCGGGCGTTCCGGGTGTTGGTGAGAAAACAGCGCTCAAACTGTTGCATCAATTCGGATCGGTTGAAGGTGTATTAGCAGGAACCGGTGAGCTTAAAGGTAAAATGAAAGAAAAGCTGGAAGCTCACGCGAAAGACGCTGTCATGAGTAAGAAATTGGCAACCNNCTTGAGCATTCGTGGGAAGATATGATCTTTAACGGGATTTCTGCGGGTACAGCAGGACCCGCACTCGCAAAATTAGAATTCAAATCACTTCTGGAAAGGTTGTCCCTTAGTGCATATGCTCCAGTGGCTGATGGAGAAGAGGATACAGCGGAAGTAGAAGCTGCAACACTCGATATTTCCATCGTGAGTGAAGATGAACTTGAGGCGCTAAGTGAAGCGTTGCCTAGTATTTCAGCGCTGCATGTGGAATCCAATGGGGATAATCCGCATCGTGCCGAGGTGATCGGGGTAGGGCTATCTACTCTGGAGCGGCATTATTATGTGCCGTTTGAATTACTGCAGAAACCAGCGGCTGCGAAGCTGCGCGACTGGTTAGGAGATGAGAAGGCTCCGAAGAGCGGATATGATCTTCACCGTGCTGATTTGGCACTGCATT
>DOJM01000473.1:379-3588 GCA_003529225.1 Paenibacillus sp. | reverse complement strand
GCAGCCATTGCCATCCATACAACCGGTCCCACATGTTTACGAATTTCTTCTCCAAAGCCATTGTTATACCAATAAGAATTCAGCCAGAAACCTGAAGGGTCTTGGATGTCCCGCATTTTGTTCAATACTTGCTCTGCCCGTGTCCGCTCACCTTTTACAATAAAGGCAATGGCTGCAACGGCTTGATCATACGTGTATACAATCTGTTTGGGGTTGTTAGGCCCCCAGAAATCCTCAAAGCTATCTACCAATCCCTCAAAAGCATACCCTGCTGTAGCATCTTGCTGGGTCTTCAGCCAGATTAAAGCACGATTTGAAGCGTCACTTGCAGCATCTGCACTCACTTTTCCACCCATAGGTAGGGCTACTCCAAAAACCAGCAGACTTGTCATTAAGATCGAAAACAGCTTCCTCATCTTCATAACTTTCCTCCTCATATTCATGATGAACTGGGCAATGAGAGTTCTTTGAAGCATAATAACTAAAGCGTTTTCAAACAGCGACAACAGGAACTTTTGAATTCTTTACCATGGTAATTGTCCTCATTTTCAGCCTTTGTGATCTATTCGTCAACGGTTTTATGTAAAATTTTAACTAAATGAGGCGAAACAACCACAAATCCCATTTTAGAAACTATACGAAAGACCGCAATTATTTTATTAATTCGTGTTCACGAAGACAAAACAAAAAGAGCAGACAGCTCCTCAGGTAGGATTCTATCTGCTCTTTATGATTTTATCACTATTCTATTCTGCTTTATCTTCACCAGAAGCTTCAACTGCAGCTGGTTCGGCAGCATCTTCATCTGTTGGCTCTTGAGCTGCTGGAGGTGCGATCCGGACAATCAAGGTGTCCTCAGGTGTCAATACTTCCCAGCCTTCATGCTTCGGCAGATCAGATACTAGCAATTGATCACCAATTTCTAGCCCACTGATATCCACCTCAAAGGATGCAGTTAATTTATCTGGAAGTGTGCGAATATCCAGCTCATGCAATTCAATTTGCTGCACGCCGCCGCTCTTTAAACCTACTGGATCACCTGTAAAGTGGAAGGCTACTTTTGTGTCTAATTTGGCTTTCATGTCTATCTGCTGAAAATCAATATGCAGTAGTTGTTTGGATACTGGCTGGCGCTGAATTTCTTGGATGACAACATTCTTTTTACCCGAGTCTGGCAATTCCAACGTTAGAACTGCCCGAGGGTTATTAGCCAAAATCCCGGTAATTGTCTTAGCATCCGCTGTAAAGGACTGGCTATCTGAACCTGCACCGTACACGACGACCGGTACAAAGCCTTTTCTGCGCTGTGAAGAAGTCGAGCCGGATCTTTCTGTCAAACGTACTGTTGTATTCACGATGATTCCTCCTAAGTAGGGATTTTATACTAGACCGATTAGATATGTACGTCTAACCTAACCACTCTCTATTTACCCCATTAACCTGGCTTTGAAACCCTTAAAAACTTTTTGGGCACAGGCAAAAATAAGGTCAAATTGTATTATTATACAATTCAACATTAATTATTCAAGACTTAGGAGCGAATCATCATTGTATCTTTGACAGCTATCAGACTAAATGACAAGCTACAAAGTGGTTATTCCCAGCATCCCGGAATACCGGGATTTCCGATCTGCAAATTTCTTGCGCAAAGGGACAACGGGTATGGAATTTACAGCCAGAAGGCGGGTTCACCGGACTCGGAATATCTCCCTTAAGTACAATTCTTTCCCTTTTCAGCTTTGGAATCGGGATCGGAACAGCCGACAGCAACGCTTTGGTATATGGGTGGAGCGGATTCTTAAATAATTCATCTCTAGAAGCCGTCTCCATCATAGATCCCAGATACATAACACCGATTCTTGAACATAAGTGCTCAACCACACTCAAATCATGGGAGATAAACAAATAGGTTAGCCCACGACTCTGCTGCAGCTTACTGAATAAATTAATGATCTGTGCCTGGATGGAAACATCGAGTGCTGAGACTGGCTCGTCTGCAATGATTAGANNATTCCGATCCGCTGTCGCTGTCCTCCTGAGAATTCATGCGGGAAGCGATCAATATGATAAGAGGATAAACCACATGCCTCAAGCGCCTCAAGCACCCGATCACGAACCTCTGATTTTGAGCATAACCCATGATCCAGTAAAGCTTCTCCGATAGCATCACCTATGCGGACCCGAGGGTTAAGTGAGCTATACGGGTCTTGAAAGATTAGCTGCATTTGGGGTCTGATATTTCGCAATTCAGCGGGAGACAAAGAATGAATGTCTATCCCTTTTAATTTGATCTCGCCTGCCGTTTTATCCGTTAGCCGTAAAATCGTCCGTCCGACCGTACTCTTTCCGCTCCCGGATTCCCCTACAAGCCCAAACGTCTCCCCAGGTTGAAGTGTGATGCTAATATCATCAACAGCCTTCACATGCCCAACCGTTCGGTTAAGTAATCCCTTAGTGACAGGGAAATATTTCTTCAGATGATTGACCTCAAGCAATGCCTCAGGCATGAACAACCGCCTCCTCATACAACCAGCAAGCTACCTTTTGTCTGCTGGCCACTTCTTTAAGCTGGGGCTGCTGGCTGACACATACAGGCATGCAATGCTCACAGCGGTCATGAAAATAGCAAGAAGGTACCAGCTCAAGCGGATTTGGTACTTGGCCTGGTATGGAATACAGCTCATCCTGCCGCTGATTGATAACTGGCTTCGATTTGAGCAGCCCTTTCGTATAAGGGTGTTTGGGATTGTTAAACAATTCAACAACCTCCCCCTCCTCCACAATCTTTCCGGAGTACATAACAATCACGTAATCGGCCATCTCTGCGACTACACCCAGATCATGGGTGATTAATAGAATAGACATGCCGGAGCTGTCTTTAATTTCACGAAGCATATCCAGAATTTGTGCTTGAATCGTTACATCCAGCGCCGTTGTCGGTTCATCTGCAATCAATAGCTTTGGACTGCAGGCGATAGCAATAGCGATCATTATCCGCTGCAGCATCCCTCCACTTAATTCATGTGGATAACTATCAGCAATTTGCTCAGGTCGTGATATGCCTACCTGTTTTATTAGTTCAATCGCCCGGATACGCGCCTGCTTCTTATTCATCTTCAAATGCACGATCAACGGCTCCATAATTTGTTCACCGATCTTGATTACAGGATTAAGAGAGGACATGGGCTCCTGGAAGATCATCGCGATCT
>DOJM01000473.1:0-311 GCA_003529225.1 Paenibacillus sp. | reverse complement strand
TACCCATGATGGACATCGCAGTTACACTTTTGCCGCAGCCCGATTCTCCGACGATACAGACCGTCTCTCCTTCACGGACACGGAAGCTTACATCATCAACGGCTTTCATTTTTCCTTCTTCCGTGAAGAAGTATGTACTTAGACCGTCTATATTCATTAAATCACTCATGTGAGGGTCACCTACCTCTTCTGTTTAGGATCAAGTACGTCCCGGAGTCCGTCACCAAAGATATTGATCGCGATTACTGTCGCGAAGATGGATAGCCCAGGCGGAATCCACAGCCACGGCCGATCCTTGAAGTCGATCATAT
>DOJM01000472.1 GCA_003529225.1 Paenibacillus sp. | reverse complement strand
CTGCTAATCCAGATCTGAAATTCGGATACTTCCCAATTCCAGCTACTGAAGACGCTGCTAAAAACAATTCACTTGTAGGTAAATACGATGTAACTTGGTATGCAGCAGAAAAAGGTCCGAACAAAGAAGGCGCTTTGAAATGGCTGGAATTCTTCTCTGAACCAGAAAACTACACAGAATACGTTAAAGCTGCAGGCTTCTTGCCAACACAAGATAACATTGCAACTGACAGTGACTTTATTGACAAAGAGCTTGCTCCTTACATGACAGGTGACTTTGAGCTAGCTTATGAAATCATGATGATTAACCGTGATAACGTNNAACTTGCAGATGTTCAACAAAAAGAATGGGAAGCTGCAGCTCCTAAATAAGCTGTTATCTCAATAAACAGACATCTACAACATACTGTGCACCATCATGTACTACAACATCGGGGTCTGTTCGTACAGACCCCGATCATTTTATTGAATTAGGATTGGGTAGGTGAGAGAAATGTATCCGTTCGGAAAAGGTATAAAAAGATATTTACCACTTCTGCTGCTTATGATTCCATTATCATTGTACGTTGTTTTTTATTTTGGACCCTCTATGATGACGGTCATCTATTCATTTACAGATATTACGAACGTTCCTGGAAGCAAGTTGAATTTCGTAGGCCTTGACAATTATTATAGTGTTTTTAACTCCGGAAATTCAGGCGAACGTTGGGATTCCATTATACGGACTGTTTATTTCATGATCATTGTTACAATCGTACAAAACGGTGTCGGTCTCCTTATGGCCGTAGTTATTAATCAGAAGCTGAAAGGCGATTATTTTTATCGCGCAGTTTTCTTTTTACCGGTTGTGCTTGGTGTATCGGTAGTTGCACTGGTATGGGGCTTGATGTTCGATCCGCTAAGTGGTCCCGTAAATCAACTGTATGATTCATTGTTCGGTTATAAAGATATGTTCTTTGGAAGCTTCACCCATGCGTTTGGTTATATTATATTTACGCAAATTTGGATGTACATGGGTTATTCCATGCTGATTTTCCTTGCAGGACTTCAATCCGTACCGAAAGATCTGTATGAAGCTGGATATATTGATGGAACTACGAAGTGGCAATCTTTTAAGAACATTACGTTCCCACTTATTGCTCCATCGTTCACCATTAATATTATTTTGTCCATCATCGGTGCGATGTCCACCTTTGATATTATTCTCGCAACTACGGACGGTCGCTTTAACACAAGAACGATGGCTTATGACGTGTATAAAGAGACGTTCCGTGGTTCTCTGCAGATGGGACTTCCATCCGCGCTTTCGGTGGTACAGTTCCTTATGATTCTGGTCTTCGTTGTATTTGCAGTTAAACAAATGCGTAAGAGAGAGGTGGAGTATTAATGAAAGATTCCAAAACCGCCAAAACTCTCTCCTATATTCTGATTGCAGTGTTGCTTGTTTTGTATATCATGCCGCTATTATTTGTTATAAATANNCTTCACAGATTACCTGCTAGACCCGATCGGACTTGTGAAAAGTATTCAATGGGATAACTACAAGGAAGCATGGCTAAAAGGTAATTTCTCTAATTATTTCCTAAACAGTCTGCTGTATACAGCCGTAGCAACAGTGCTTACACTAATCGTTTCGTTATTCGGAGCTTTCCCGGTTGCGAGAAATTATGTGAAGTGGAGCGGGTTTATTTATTTGTTCTTCTTGATGTCACAGTTCTTGCCTAACCCTATGGTTGCACAGTTCAAGCTGATGCTTACCATGAAACAGGAGCTTGGGTTTGTGGGTTATGATACGAAGTTGGGTTATATTCTGCTTAAAACAGGCGGAACAGGCATCGTGTTCATGATGTTCGTTGGTTACATTAAAGGAATTAGTCGAGAAATGGATGAAGCTGCGGGTATGGATGGTGCTGGATATATGCGATATCTATTCCAGATCATTATGCCGCTGATGAAACCTGTTATCGCAACGGGTGTTATCTTAACAGCGATTACCATCTGGAATGACTTTGTGGGACCGGTCATGTATTTGCCAAGTCCGGAACATTATCCAATTACCTTCGGGCTTAAAGAATTCCGCGGTCAATATGGGAACAACTGGCCTATGTTGGCGTGCGGTATCATGATCGTATCAGCACCACTTATCGTCCTGTACACTTTCATTCAAAAGTATATTGTTGACGGTGCATTTGCAGGTGCGGTTAAAGCTTAAGTAGATGTGTAAATGAGAGGATGGGAACAATGGACCGCAAAAAAATTCTTGGCTTTGAATTCACCGGAAAGGATGGGGAGTTCAAGCTTGAGCAACCGGATCATAGTAGTTTCTTATACTTCCCTCTAGTAAATGAGGGGGGGATGATGTCGACTGTAACCCCGAAGTTTCATGGTCAGGCGACGACAGGTCATAATACATTTTTAACACCGCCATTATCTGTTGAAGATTTGCATAATTCACGTGCCTCACGTAATTTCTGGGTTTACGTCGAAGGCAAGGGTGCTTGGTCTGCAGCTGGAAACTCTGCTAAGCAAAATGCAGCGTTCTACACCCCATCAGCTGATGATGCAGTCCTTGAAGCTGGATTCCTATGGCATCGTGTGACTCGCAGCAACTCCGAGATGGGTGTCAAAGCTGAGATTACCAGCTTCGTACCTAGCGGTAACGATAAGGTAGAACTTATGAAAGTTACGTTGACGAATACAGGAACAGAGGAGCTTACCCTGACGCCGACAGCCGTAGTTCCATTGTATGCCCGTTCGGCTGATGATCTGCGGGATCACAGACATGTAACCTCCCTGCTANNGACGGCAGTCAGCCTGTTGGTTTCTTCCCTATTCAAGAGGAATTTATCGGTGAAGGTGGAAGTCTTGACTGGCCAGAAGCTGTTATTCTGAATACTATGCCAGAGATTGGTAAAGGTGGGGGCGTCGATAAAGAGGGTTATGAAGCCGTTGGTGGCCTTCGATTTGCTCCAATTACCTTGTTTCCTGGTGAAAACCATTCATATGTCGTAGTTATGGCAATTGATAGTGATAGAATTAACGTTGAAGCGATGATGGGCAAATACGGTACATCTGAAGCTTTTGATCATCTCCTAGAGGAAACTAAAGCGTTCTGGGCAGACAAAGTGAATATGGTTGAATTTCATACCGGCGACTCGAATGCAGATCAATGGATGAAATGGGTAACTATCCAACCGGTCCTTAGAAGATTGTATGGTAACTCCTTCTTACCGTATCATGATTATGGAAGAGGCGGGCGTGGTTGGCGAGATCTTTGGCAAGACTGTTTGGCGCTACTCATTATGGAGCCTG
>DOJM01000017.1:3614-5017 GCA_003529225.1 Paenibacillus sp. | reverse complement strand
TAAGTACCATAGTAGACGCCCCAGCTTCAGCCGCTAACGTCTTAGCCAGTTTATCGGAGACAAGCTCTTCAAAAAAGATGTATTGAATTTTCTCCTCTTTAACCATCTTCGCCAGGTTTACTAAATCTTGTCCACGCGGCTCAGCATCTGGGGATAATCCCATAATCGCATGCTGCTCAAGCTTATAGTCACGGGCAAGATAGGCAAAAGCTTGGTGCGAAACTACAATTTTGTGGTTAGGCAGTTTGGTAAGCTCCTGTTCAAATTTACTATCCAAAGCCTGTAAACGTTCAGCAAGCTTATTGTAACGCTCTTCATAACCATCTTTATGCTCCGGATCCACAGATTGAAGGCTTTCATTTATATTGCGCGCCATGATGATCGCTGATTTCGGACTTACCCATGTATGCGGGTCCGTATGAAGGCTGTCCCCAGAAGAATGGCTATTATGATCAGCATCATCTTCATGATGATTCTCTTCGCCGCTTCCCCCATGATCATGTCCGTCATCTTCATCGGTCATTATTAAATCAACGCCTTTACTTACTTCAACAGCTTCCACTTTACTGCTACTATCAAGTCCTTTTAGAAAATTAGGAACCCATCCCTCAAGCCCTGCTCCATTGTACAAGAACAATTGCGCTTTAGAGGTGTTGACAATATCCTGACTGCGTGGTGTCCAATCATGCGGCTCTACACCAACCGGAAGCAGATTAATGGCATTTATATCATCTCCACCAATTTCCCGAGTAAACTCATAAATAGGATAAAAAGTAGTTNNCTTTCCCTTCAACTATATTTCCACTGCTCTTAGGTCCACATGCAGTGAGTGTAAATACAAGCACCAATGCAAGTATAAGCAGACTTATTCGTGACTTCATTGCAACCATTAAATTGATCTCCCTCTCAAATCGTAATCTTTACTATTAGAAGTATAATAGTAATCATTACGATAAGTCAACCATAAATCCTAATAAGATGATTCTGAATTTTATCCCTGCTTATACGTTGAAAAAAGGAATGTTCCCACAGCCTACCCGGCTGAAGGAGCACTCCCTTTCTTATATAACAATTACACATGTAGATTCTACATAACGAATCTTACTTCACAATAGCTCCATTTGGCATGCTGTCTGGAACTGTGGCGATGGTTAACTGGTCACCTTTAGAAGCCGCTAAAATCATCCCTTGGGACAATTCTCCACGCAGTTTCACTGGCTTCAGGTTCACAATACAAATCACTTTTTGGCCTACCAGCTCTTCCGGTGTGTAAAACTTCGCAATACCAGAAACGACTTGACGCTGCTCATAACCCAGATCCAGCTGCAGCTTCAGCAGCTTGTCGGCTTTCTTCACAGGCTCAGCTGCAATGACCTGAGCTACCCGAAGCTCAGCCTTGGCGC
>DOJM01000017.1:0-3605 GCA_003529225.1 Paenibacillus sp. | reverse complement strand
CGCAGGAGCAGCAGGTGCTGCTTCGGTCGCTTCAGCAGCCAGTTTACCAGCGCCCATGGCTTCGGCGATATAAGCTACCTCTTGCTCCACATCCAGGCGTGGGAAGATTGGATTGCCTTTCATCAGCTTTGTTCCCGCCGGAATCAGACCAAAGGTCTTGCCGCTATCCCAATTCGTCAGCTCACCTGTTTCGATGCCAAGCTGTTCCCAAATCTTCGCTGGGGTTTGTGTCAAGAACGGCTGCAGCAGAATGGAAGCGGTACGAAGACCTTCCACAAGATGTCTCATCACGGAAGCGAGCTCAGCTGTTCTGCTCTCATCCTTAGCAAGCACCCAAGGCTGTGTCTCATCAATGTATTTATTGGTGCGGCTGATAAAGGTCCCGATAGCAGTCAGCGCTACAGAGAACTCCATTTTTTCCATCGCCTCTTCTACTTTGGCATAAGTGTTCTCTGCCGCAGCTTGAAGCTCACCATCAAATGCCGTTACATTTCCTTCATACGCTGGANNTACTTCTCCACCATCGCACCTGTCCGGTTCAACAGGTTACCAAGGTCGTTAGCAAGATCATAATTAACCCGATCTACAAAGCTTTCAGGTGTGAAAGTGCCATCCGAACCAAACGGTACTTCACGTAGCAGGTAATAACGCAGCGCATCCAGACCGTAACGATCGATCAGTGTAACGGGATCTACTACGTTCCCCTTGGATTTTGACATTTTGCCATCCTTCATTAGCAGCCAGCCATGCGCAAACACCTTTTTCGGAAGAGGCTCACCCAGCGCCATTAGAATGATTGGCCAGTAAATCGTATGGAAACGGACGATTTCTTTGCCGACAATATGCACATCAGCAGGCCAGAAATTATCGTACAAACTGCGATCCTCTGAACCGTAGCCCAAAGCAGTAATGTAATTTGTCAATGCATCGATCCATACGTACACTACATGCTTTTCATCGCCTTTAACCTTAACACCCCAATCGAAAGTCGTACGGGAAACCGCAAGATCCTCCAGACCAGGCTTGATAAAGTTATTAATCATTTCGTTCTTACGGGATTCCGGCAAAATAAACTCCGGATTCTCCTCATAAAATTGCAGCAATCGATCTGCATATTTACTCATCCGGAAGAAATAACTCGCTTCCTTCACCAATTCAACAGGATGACCGCTATCAGGGCTTTTTGCACCAATGATTACGCCATTGTCATCTCGAACGATATCAACCAATTGTGTTTCTGTATAGAAGGTTTCATCCGGAATACTGTACCAGCCTTCATATTCGCCTTTATAGATGTCACCTTGCTTGAGCAGTCGATCAAAAATATCCTGAACAACCTTTTTATGACGCTCTTCCGTTGTACGGATGAAGTCATCATTAGAGATGTCTAGCTTGCGCCATAATTCCTTAATGCCAACAACGATGTCATCTACGAACTGCTGAGGGGTTTTGCCTGCCTCCTCTGCCTTCCGTTCAATCTTTTGACCATGCTCGTCTGTACCTGTAAGATAACGCACATCATAGCCGCGAAGACGTTTGTAGCGGGCCATTGCATCTCCAGCTACGGTAGAATAAGCATGTCCGATATGCAGCTTATCACTCGGATAGTAGATAGGTGTAGTTAAGTAAAAAGTTTTCTTCTCGCTCATTGATTAATCATCCTTTCTTTCATAAAAAGACAAAAAACTCCCACCCCCTATAATGGGGCGAGAGTATAACTCACGCGATACCACCCAAATTTCCTGTCTCTTCACAGAGAACAGGCTTCGCCAGTTCCCTTACGGGAACTGTCCATTAACGCTGGAACACGCCGTTATCTTACTTGAACCTCAATTGCAGTTCCCGCTCGAAACAGTTCCTCCCGGACCATATTCAATCTAACGCTCCATACCGGCTTTCAGCTCGTTCCGGCTCTCTGTAATGGACGTACCGATTTACTCATCCGTTCCTCGGAATTCATACTATTACCTGTGAATATACCCAATAGTAAGGGCTTATGTCAAGTCGCACGGGCAGAATCCTTCTTCGTCGAGTGTTCCTCAAGAGGCGGAACCGGATCAAGTCCCCCGGGATGGAAGGGATGGCATCTAGCAATCCGCTTGGCGGCAAGCCATGAACCTTTAAGAGGACCATGGACTTCAATAGCTTCAAGTGCATAGGCAGAGCAGGTTGGATAGAAACGACAAGTGGCAGGCTTAATCGGGGAAATGTACTTGCGGTACACCCGAATGGGAGCCTGAATCGTTCTTCGGAGGGTCGCCATCCTTAGACCCCTTTTTTGTGATTAGCTGCTGCAACTAGTTCTTCTTCCCGGTTCTCTTCACATTCTTTGCAATAACCGAACACCTCAAATTTATGCTTGACTACCCGGAATTGATCAGGTGTATCCGTTAAATTCATCGGGCAGAAATTAATCGGGTAGGTTTTCTCGCATTGAAGGCAGATCATATGATGATGGTGATCCTGATGATTACAGCTTCCCTTGAATTTCACTCCGTCTTCGAAGACGATTTGTTCAAGTACACCAAGCTCTTCCATTACACGCAGATTACGGTACACGGTATCAAAGCTAAGTCCGCTATACTTGCGGCCCATATGCTCATAGACATCCTTCGCTGACAAATAACCCTTATTCTCGCCGAATAACTTGGCAAGCGTTTTGCGTTGGTCGGTGATTCGCAGACCTTGCNNTCACTCTCTTAATAATGCCCCAAAATAAATGCCCCGTCAATGAAACAACCAAGCGTATGAGCGCTCATCAGAGTAAAATCATACATTTAAAATACAAAAAATCCGGCTGTGTATTCCTTAGCGGAATATTCAGCCGGACTTTTATTTCAGGTGAATCCCAAAAAACTTAAAGGATTGACCTTTTGTTATTTATTCGCTGGCAGTGGTGTAACCAGGAAATTCACCGGCAAGTTACTACCAGAAGCTGCTGTAAACAAGATCTCCACGGAACCGCCATAATCACCAGTACGATAAATCACACTGTTCATGTCAGCCGATGAGAGACTTCCCGATGTCGGCATGTGTACAATTTGACCATTAACCATGACAGGTCCCATGTAATTACCGCCACGTGGATTAAACGTAATCAGTGAATTAGGTGCAACACGATCGAATTTGATTTTGTATAACACGCCGAAATTACCTGCATTGGATGCTTCAGTACCATTCATTGGGTCTACACCGGTCAAATTCAAATCACTCAAATTGTCACCAAGAAGAAGTCTCGCAGGAGTTGTTCCTACTTCGTCGGTAACCGTGATGATGCGTGTAGAATCAGCATAAGTTCCTCGGTTATGCACCCCATCACGATCCAATATTGGAAGTGTAGGAAGTGTAGTTAGAGGATCTTTATTCGCTTCGATCATCATGACATTATATTCAATAGGATAATCGCTAAATAAATCCGCTTGGAGGGATACAATCTCTCCTGGTTTCATGGCAATTTTGTTTAGATCCGTAAGAATCGAGACGCTTTCTCCTGGTTGAAGGACCGTTGTCTTATAATGCTCCCTAGTAATCATAGACTTCCAGTAGCGTTCCACAGACATTTTACCAGTTCCTTCAGGGTAAGAGTTTGGACCTCCAAATCCTAC
>DOJM01000016.1 GCA_003529225.1 Paenibacillus sp. | reverse complement strand
TTGCGCTTTACCTGTAATTGCGGATACGTGGTGTATTCCTTTTAATGTTAATGTCATGTGTAATTACCTCCGTGTAAATGCTAAATGTGAGTAAGTTATATTGTGATCTTTAAAATATTGGTGAGTATTATTAAGTTACTATAATTTTAATAGTAAAATGAGGTTTTTGCAAGTAGATGTTTATGCATCATAAAATCCAGTTCATACATAAGGAGAGCGTACAATGCACACAACAACTAGCTTGATGAAACAATTGCAGGAGCTAAAGCTGGATCCACACGGGACTTTTCTGGTCCATTCCTCATTAAAAAGCATTGGGGAAGTAGATGGAGGCGCGAACACAGTACTGGATGTACTCAGTGAATATATGAAGGACGGTCTGCTCGTATTGCCAACTCATACATGGGCTTATATTAATGCAGACAATCCAAGGTTCTCTGTTCAAGATTCCCCATCTTGTGTAGGGATATTACCGGAGTTGTTCCGAAAACGTCCAGGTGTTATTCGCTCTTGGCATCCGACACATTCTGTAGCGGCTTTAGGTGCAGATGCTGAGGAATTCACTACGGGGGATGAACGCTGGGATACGCCGTGCGCCCGTGGCTCAGCATGGGGCAAGCTGCTTGATCGAAAGGCGGAAATTGTACTGCTGGGAGTCGATCTTCGGCGAAATACGTTCATCCATGGCATTGAAGAGTGGGTCGATATTCCAGGCAGAATGACGGATACCCATGAGGAGCTATATACGGTGACGCCGGGTGGAGATGAAATCATGGTGCCTTCTCGCAGACACTGTGGCCTCTCTTGGTCGGAGCATTTTTGGAAGGTGGAGCGTGAGCTTGAAGAGGGCGGTGCCATGCGCAAGGGTAACTTTGGAGACGCGTTAGTCAGGGTATGTGGGACGGTAGAAACGACGGATATTTTAAGCCAGATGCTGACAGAGAATCCGGACCTTTTCTCGGATAATGAGCCACTGCATGGGGAGGACAGGCCGGTACCACTTCCAAAGACTAGGGCGTGAGCAACCTTAGAAGAGGCTAATTGAATGCCGATAAAGCACTTTTCAAACCGCACAATCTGGAAGCCGCTATCAATGTATGGTATATTAATCTCACTAAAACATAGTAAGGAGATTGGAAATGGAAAAAACTTTGGTTTTTGGACACAAAAATCCNNCACTCAAAAAGGAATTAGGCTGGGATGCTGAAGCTGTTCGTCTGGGTGACGTTAGTGGTGAAACGCAATTTGCGCTTGACCATTTCGGAGTAGCTGCTCCTCGTCTGGTAGAGAACGTAGCTGGAGAAGCGCAACAGGTTATTCTTGTTGACCATAATGAACGCCAACAAAGTGCGAATGATATTGATCAAGTGCGTGTAGTTGAAGTTATCGACCATCACCGTATCGCTAACTTTGAGACTGCACATCCGTTATACTATCGTGCTGAGCCAGTAGGCTGTACAGCGACTATTCTTAACAAGCTGTATAAAGAAAACGGAGTTGCTATCTCTAAAGAAATCGCCGGATTGATGCTGTCTGCGATCATTTCTGATTCCTTACTGTTTAAATCACCAACTTGCACTGCAGAAGATGTAGCTGCAGCACGCGAACTTGCTGAAATCGCTGGTGTAGATGCTGAAAGCTACGGTCTCGACATGTTGAAAGCTGGCGCTGACCTTAGCGACAAGAGCATCGCTCAACTGATCTCCTTGGATGCTAAAGAATTCAAAATGGGTGAATACAAAGTCGAAATCGCTCAAGTAAACGCAGTAGATGTTAATGATGTTCTCTCCAAGCAGGCTGAACTAGAAACAGCACTTACTTCCATTATTGCCGAAAAAGAATTGGATCTGTTCCTGTTCGTGGTTACAGATATCCTTAATAATGATTCCGTAGGTCTGGCTCTGGGTCGAGTTGCAGGTGCAGTTGAAACGGCGTACAATGTTAAGCTGGATGACAATAAAGCACTTCTCAGAGGTGTAGTATCCCGTAAATCACAAATCGTTCCTGTTCTTACAGAAACAATTGCTAACCTGTAACACATTTTGACAATTGCACTCTATTCGGTGCATTGGTATTTATATAAAAGCCACGTCATCCATTGGAAGTTATGATGGTGACGTGGTTCTTTTTGTTTTACGACGCATTCTGCTACAATACTTTGAGAGGTAAGAGTAACAACCAACATGTGGAATATAACAAAGAGATAGGGGATATTAAGAATGGAATTGTTTGCAACACTTGAGCGGGACGATTACGAGGAACTGTTATTTTGTCAGGATAAAGCATCAGGATTAAAGGCAATCATCGCCATTCATGACACGACATTAGGGCCCGCACTGGGTGGAACACGGATGTGGACCTATGCTACAGAAGAGGAAGCGATTGTTGACGCGCTTCGATTAGCGAAAGGGATGACGTACAAAAATGCAGTATCCGGTCTAAATTTAGGCGGTGGGAAAACAGTAATTATAGGGGATCCCAAGAAGGATAAGAACGAAGCGATGTTCCGTGCTTTCGGAAGATACATACAGGGCTTGAATGGACGTTACATAACAGCCGAGGATGTTGGCACTACAGAAGAAGATATGAACATAATTTATCAGGAGACAGATTATGTTACCGGTACATCACCTACATATGGTTCCTCGGGCAATCCATCACCAGCGACGGCTTACGGCGTATACCAAGGGATGAAGGCGGCGGCCAAAGCAGCGTTTGGCAGTGATTCGCTCGAAGGGAAGACAGTAGCCGTTCAAGGCGTTGGGAATGTAGCTTTTTCGCTGTGTAAGCATCTTCATGAAGAGGGCGCTCAGCTTATCGTAACCGATATTCATAAAGAAGCTGTGGGGCGCGCAGTAGAGGCTTACGGCGCCAAAGCAGTCGATCCCGCAGATATTATAAGTACAAACTGTGATATCTATGCTCCATGCGCACTCGGAGCAACGATCAATGATGAGTC